>NZ_ALNN01000042.1:0-23801 GCF_000293175.1 Capnocytophaga sp. CM59 | reverse complement strand
CCTGCTCCATCTACTGTGAAGATTTTTTGACCTATTGCTATTATGTCTAATGGTACATTTTCTAAAGGTATAAAAACCTCATTAAAAAGTATTCCTTCTGCAGGTTCATCTACTGAATACACCTCTGTTTTTGGGTCAAAAGCTTTTACTTTTTGGATTTCTTTTATTTTTCTAAACTTCATAAATTAAAATGTTACTTTAATACTTTCTTGAAATGAACTATATTTAGTAGAAGTTGATAATTCTTTAGTTTTTGCTAAATCTTCTAACTTTTTATAAGAGCCAATTTTCATATTTAACCAAATAGATTCATTAGCTTTATAGACTCCTTCAGCATCTTTAGCTATAGCACTTTCAAGTCTTTCAATAACTTGTTTCCTAGTAACACCTCTACCTCCTTGTTGGATAATATACAGCTGATCAAAGTTATCTATTGCTCTTAAATATGCTTTATATTGCCCTAAGTTTTTGAAACTATTCCTCTCTTTCAAAAATGTACAAATTATCTTTTATATCTTTGATATACAATTTATTACCACTCATATATAAGGGTTGGGGGGCAACTAAACGATTGCGAGTAGCTTTTCTTTCTTCAAAAGGAAGAAGTTCGTATTCCCATACTAACTTTCTCGCCTTGTAATCAAAAATACCTATCCAACCTATCCCTCCATATTCTTTATGTTTAGAACCTATAAAAGTGAAATAATCTCCTTGTAATAAAGGTTTATATATAGACTCATATTGCCCCATTCCTTCAGGATCTTCTTTTGAGAAAAAGTAATCTTCTTTTATAGAAAATGTCTGGGTGTCTATAACTGTCCAACCATTTGAGGCAATCGCAAAAATATTTTCAGTAACTTCATCTAACTGAACGCCAAAGCAATCGGTATGGTATTGTACACTTCCTGTTTCAATATCTAAGGCAATTAAACGATACAAATTGGTATAAACCCATAGACTTCCGTTTGCAATACCTACTATTTTATCTATTCTATCCTCTTCATCAGGATAAGGAGAATCTCCTAAGGAAGCAATGGTAAATTGCCAAAAAATTTTATCTTGAAAATTTAGCTTTAACACTTTATCTGTGTGATAAGCAAAACCGCAATCTTCTGCTATTATATTAAAAAAGTAACTTGATGAAAATAGATTTTTGAAAGATAAATCTTTATAATAATATATATCATTTTCGTCAGCATATATCAAGATATTATCTTTTAATGCTGTTATTTGCTGATTTTCTTCTATTTGTGTTACTTCTCTTGTGTTTATGTTGTATGAAAAGCTACCTTTCTCTCCCCATTTATTGAAAAGTATAGTATCTTTTATAAAAAAATAATCTGAAAGACCTTTTAAGCCTATAAGTTCATTATTCATAAACAATATATGCTCTTGCAATTGTTTTCCTGAATCAAAGAACAAAAAGTTGTCTTTTAAGAAATAAGTAGACACATTATTGATAGTGGAAATTTTTGAATATTTCATATTACTTTGTTATTAAAATTGAATCAAATAGCTTGTAACTTTTGTTATCTATAGAGTTTGTAAAATCTTTCAATGCTTTCTCTCTTCTACTATCATTAAATAATATGGTCCTTAAATTTTCATTTTTCCAGATTATTTCAAAGACGTCATTTATTTCTTTTTTAATAGCACTTTGTAATCTTCTTACAACATCCTCTCTAGTAACACCTCTACCTCCTTGTTGGATAATATATAGCTGGTCAAAGTTATTAATCTCTCTCAAATATGCTTTATATTGCCCTAAGTTTTGGAACATATTACGAGCTGTAGAATAGTTTTTAGTATCTATGAAAATACTAATTTCCTCTTCTTTGCCTAACTTATTCATAGTTTTAGCCTGCCACTTGATATCAAACCTAAAATCACCTGCCTCATCAGCATAAGAAATAAGGTCTTCTAATTCTAACTTTTGCAGGGTGCTATGGAATTTAGCGGGTAGGTAGGATTTGATATTTCGGATTACCTCTAAAGAGGTAGCTCCTGCTTTAAACTTATCACCAGTTTCTAAAAGCTCGTTTAAGAAAGCTACTAATTGTCCTTCAGGAATCTCATCTATGTGCTCTGTAAATAGATGCTTAAGGTCGTCCACAAGGTCATCTATAGGTTTTACGGAATTTTCAGGCACTTTTTGATAGAGTTCTTCAAAACGTTTGGCAAAATCATCTACCTTGTTGAACTTAGCATTTAGCTTCTTAATCAAGCTCACCAGACGGGCATCATTGGTTAAAAAGTCTTTTAACCTATCAACACCTTTGATATCACCTACAAAGCCTAATAATTTCCAACCCTTTTCTTGCCCTTCTAATAACTTCTTTTCATTATCAGCAAGTTTCTCAAATTTCTTTGATGTCTTGAGCTGTCCTATTCTTCTTTTCCAATCTTGATAACTTTTAACGAGTTGAGTTCTTAAGTTTCCATTCTTCTGGAGAATATTTTTTGTAGTTTGTGGTAGGTTCTTCGCAAACTTATAACCTACTTGTCCGAGATTCTTGATCCCGATAGCTCCCATTGCAATATTATAAATATCGACAATTTCTCTTAACTCTTTATTATCACCATTTATTTCTTTAATTGTATTTGCTGTTATATTCCCCACAGCTCCTACAACTTCTACCAATGCCCAAACACGGGGTATCCAATGTACTTTGGTCGCTAAAGCAGTACCTCCACTGATTGCTATTGTTGCTATATCTAAGGTAGTAAAAACTCCTGTCTCTATATAATCATTGAGAATCTTATCATCATTATACTTTAAGAAAATAGCAGGTACTATATATACTTCATTCCCTAAATTATTCCCTTCCAATGCTGTTTGTATCAAAGGAACTTTGTTCTTATCTGGGATGATAATAAGTGGTGTTAATGGAGAAACTTCTCCTATAGGTTCTTTCTTATGAGTGGAAGATTGTCCCGTTCCTTTGCTGTCAAAAGTATTATAAATATAGGTATCATAAACATCATAAAGCTGAATCCTTCCCGTCGAAGCTATGTATTCTCCCTTATTCTTTTTTAAAGTATACTTAATAAGCAAATGGGATTTCGTATCATTACTATAAGTAATGGAGTTTAAGTTGAGTGTTCTTTTGACAAAATCATCTTCATTTTTACCCCATCTATCTTCAATAGAGGCTGGGTTATGGTTAAACATCCACACCAAAGCTCCTATAAAGTTAGTGTAGTTTTTCCCTCCACTATTTCCTCCTGCTGAACCTATAAAAAAGTAGCTATCATCTATTTGATCAATAAGATGTCTTATTAAGTAGTTGTTATTAGCCTCTAAATGATTGAAAAAGTTGGCATAATCACTTTCAGAAAGAGCATTCATCAAACGCAAGATAGCTAATTCTGAAATGTTTTTCAACTTCTCTTGTGAAGCTATAAGGTCTATGAAGTATTGTTTCTTTTGATAAGATAGATTTCTCAAGGCTGACAGACAGCTATTATTTATAATGTCTACCGCTTTTTCAGGAGTTTTAATAGATTGATTTAATATTTTTGATGCTTCATCTATTTCTTCTTTAGAGCATTCTTCTCTATCTTTTTCTAATATATCTAATATGAAATTCTTTGTGCAAGATTCTTCTGCATTAAGAAGGTATTTAGTTTTCCATTTAGACGATTTTATTTCACCAATACCATCTGAAGGTTTATAATCTATCTCTGCAAACCGATATTTACAACCATCTATGACTTGATAAATATAGGTTTTGACAGATTCTTTAGCAGAGTTATACACAAGTTCTATAGCACTTGTCTCTGCTATACTTTTAGCGGTTGTAGTGTTTACAAAATCTGTCCAATTCCAAGAGTATGACTCGTTTTCAACACTATTACCAGCCTCATCATATAGTTCAATCTTATGAATATAATAATCTTTATCAATACCAAACCTAACTTTGTATCTCTCTTTAGTAGCTTTGACATAAGCTATAACCTTTCCATTGGGGGCAATACCTCTGCTATGCCCCTCAATAAATTTATAGGAGATTTTTAAACCTTCTTTTTGTCCCTGAAATATCCCCATTTTAAACGTAGGATCATTGATCTGCTTCCAATCAGCAAAAAGTAAATCCTCATCGGAGGTATAGTCCATTAGCGAAGGGACATTGCCTTGTTGTTTTTTCTTGAATGGGTGTGCTAGTTTAAATATTCCGTGACCCAATTCGTGGGCGAGGGTTCTTTCGGTTTGGTCAAAAACAAAACCAAACTGTCCACCCAGTGCCATATAGCCTCCTTGCCCTGTGCTGCTCTTGGCATTGGTAATAAACACATAATAGGTATCGTTTGCTACCTTGCCTGTGGCTTTATAGGCATTGATAAGCGCCTGTTGCGACAAACTATAGTCGGTAAGGTCGCCAAATACATCTTTGGTCTCCAATACACCATTGGTCAAATAAGGAGTAATGTCAAAAGGTGCTGCCCAAGTGATATCTAAAGTTACTCCTATCTTGCTATAAATAGATTTTACTCTATCTATATCCATAGAGGTGTTTTCGGAAGTGGGTACAAGGATTACCTTGGCAGTTTTAGGGGAAAGGTGTACCAAGTTGAACACCCCTGCTATTTGGTATTTCTTGCCCTGTTTGATAGTAGCTTGTACTTGTTCTACAGCAAAGCTATGGAAACCTTTGAGGGTAAGCAAAAAGTCGTCAGAGCCTTCTACTCGTTTGGATTCGATGAGTGCGCCTTTATCCGTTTTGAAGATAAGGCTATCGGCACTCATATTTTTATCGGTGATATGTACTTTGGCTAAGAAAGGTTCTGTTTCACCTTTTACCACCGCTTTAAATGGAATGTACTTGCCGTCAAACTTTTGGTAGTCCTTACTATAGGCTTTGGTAGGAACTTCATAAGCGTATTTAGAGTCGGCGGTGTTTTCAAAAGTTACCTCAATACCTTTGGCGGTAAGGGCAGTTGCTTCACCATTTTGGGTAACACCATTGGTATTTTCTTTCGTAGGTTTGCCTCCTTGAGCTACTGTTTGAGGTTCAGATACTTTACCGTCTTTATCTATGTGATATATCTTTTCTTGGGTAGAGGTTACTCCATTGGTAGTAGTGGTAACTTTTCCTTTGACAGTGGAATCATTGCCTCCAAATGGGAATACTTCCTTGCGACTATTTTTACCTGTAACAACTATTTCACCATTGCGAGTTTCTACCTTTTCAATCTCGAAAGGTATCTCAATATCTTTAGATTTCTTGCCTTGACCTATAAAGTTTTCAGCAAACTGTACACCTTTCCAATCACTATCGTAGATAGTTTTTACGATACCATCGGTCAATTGATAGTCGGCATTGATTTTTATATTTTCAAATTCTACCGCTAACTTTGTGTCGTTCAGGTAAGGAACTTTTACAAATCCTTTACCAGAGAAAATACCATTGCTACCGCTCACTTCTAAAATGGTAACTGAAAAATCGCCTGCGGTAAACACTTCATTGGTTACCAAACTACCTAAAGGTTTCTTATTGGTAATTGCTATTTTTGGTGCAATACCACAGTTGTAGGCTGATTCGGTAGTGTTTTGCGTTTTTTCTATTTCAAAAGTCTGTATATTAGAATATACATAACTTGGGGTAATATCATAGCGTTCTGTTTCACAAGTTGCTCCTACACGAAACTCATACTCTCCTGCTTCTAAGTTGGTGATAAGTGCTTGGGTATTGCGAGTAGAGGTATCAAACCACTGAGCATTAGCTACTCCTTTTTTACGGTATTGGATATGGTATTTTTGGTGCTGTGTATCTCCTTGCCATAGCAGTTTTGTACGGCTCTTGCTCTGCTGCTGGCTGAGCAAGAAGAGCGGTTTGTTGCAATTTACTGCATAGACAAACGAATGTACCTCGCTATAACCATTGTTCTTAAAGACACTATTTTCTGCCAATCCTCCTGTGGAGATAGCTCTTACTCGCCACGCATAGCGCCTACCTGGGATGAGGTTGGGTTTACTCACATCATAGACGAAAGTAGTCATTCGCAAATCGTCTTCCTTAAGTACACGTCGGCTTACTTCAAAAGCAAAATGAGGGTCGAGGGTAGGGTCTAAAATCTCACGAAGTTCGAAGGTATAGCTTACATTAGTAGCATTGATTTGACGGGGTGTCCAGCTGAAAATAATATTTTGAAAATCGGTTGCGGCTACTTGTTCATTATCAGTAGGAATATTTAGGATTGGTGGATCATTGAGCATTAGATAAGCCACCATACACTGATGCTGAGAGAGCCATCGCCCACTAAGCACATCTTTTACCCTAAAACAAAACGTATATGCCCCATCAGGTAAGGGAGAGGCATATTGTTCTGAAGTTATCCCTTGTAAATTCCGCAATTGAAAATAAGGAGCTAATTCTGCATCGGTAAGTCTTAGTATCTCACCTCCATTGATACGCAAAGGGGATACCCCTGAAAGCAGTGGAGCTGAGGCAACGGTAAGTCCATTACCTTTAATCTCTACATATAATTGCACCAGACGATTCTGCACACTCAAGTCCGTAGTGATAACTTGTAGCTGTATCCTATTGGACAAAGGATTGGCATAGTCCGCAATCCTACTGCTATATGGAGGCGTGAGTACAGGTACTACCTGAACAGGGTAGGTCTGTGCTATGAGCTGCCACGTTGTGAACAGAAAAAAAAATATGTAAGAGAATAAACGCATCATAGTTAAGGAATAATAATAATTTTTTTACTTAATCGTTGGTAAGGAGTTTCTAAAACCAATATATAGGTAGCAGCTGGTAGCGGGTCTTGGAAATCAACCCAATGTTCCTCAGCTGAAGGTAGTGATTTATGCATTATCAATTGTCCTGTGATACTATATAAGCGAAATTTGATAGCCCCTGCTTTTTCTAAGACTACTTTAGCTTTGAACTTGCCATTGTTAGGGTTAGGAGCTACTTCAAATTCTCTTACAAAAGCTTCATTGGTTCTTTGAGTTTTAGGTAAATCAGTAGCGGGTTCTACAATAATGTTTTTATAGAACAACTCATAACAATTACCTTGTGTTTGCTTAATACCAATACGATATTCTCCTTTTTCCTTAAAGATAAGAGAAATATAATCGTCATTTTGTTTAGTGATTTCAATAGTTTCTTTTTCGGGCACTAACCATTGAGTGGTTTCTCCTTTAGGACTACTAGTATTCACTAATATCACCTCTTCATTCTCGTATGCTTGAGTAGTAAGCAAAAACTCAGAAGCAATTTGAGTATCTGTACTTTCAATAGTAATAGCACTTGTAGCTGTACAGCCATCTTTGGTAGTTACCATAGCTGTGTAAGTACCCTTTTCAGATAAGGTTACTTGAGGTGCATTAGAAGAAAAACCATTATCCCCAGTCCATAGATAAGTAGCTTGCTTATCTTCGATGGCTATATTTAAGGTAAGTGTCTGTCCTTTACAAAGCGTATGACTCTTTCCTAAGTTAATCTCAAATTTAGGAGGATTTTCAATAGTAAAAGTTTCGAAATGAGCACACCCTTGTGCATCAGTCACTTTTACCTTGTACTCTCCTGTAGAAAGGTTTTTTATACTTGCTGTTGTAGCTCCTGTATTCCACAGATAGTGATAAGGTGCAGTGCCTCCTTGTACAGCAAGCACTATGGCAGCATTGGAGGCATTATGACAACGAAGCGGAGTGATAGTACCCTTAACCATAAGACTATTGGGTTGCACAATAACTGTACTTCCTTGCACAATACAGCCCGCCTTATCTTTGATTTCAACATTATAAGGCATAGGAAGCAAGTCTTTGATGGAGGCAGTAGTAGCACCATTAGACCAAAGATAGGTATAAGGAGGTGTACCTCCAGAAGGGGTAGCGGTAATTTTTCCATCGTTACCATTACAAGTGGCATCTGTTTTTTGGAGCACAAGAGTTAGTTTGGCAGGTTCTTTGAGTTCATAGATAACGTCTGTAAGCCTCTCCAAGGAGTTGGTATGTGTATTATATGTGCCTAACTTGATTCCATTTGCATCTTCTATATTGATAGCATAGTGTCCTCGTGAGAGGTTCATAGCTGTATCTCCCTCAAAAGGGAGTAACTGCCATGATCCATTAGGGTTTTGCTTTTTCCAAGTATATTTGTAAGGACGTCCTCCATTGGTAGCACCTGTAAAAGGAGTACCCCCCTGAGCTCTAATTTGTAGGATTCCATCCTGGCTTTCATCCCTCTGGCCATCCATTGCTCTATCTATTTCACTGCCAAACTCATTTCCACGATTACATGAAATAGGCCTCTGCAGGGAGAGCGTAGCTTGGAGTAGAGGGATATCTTCCAACTTAAAGAGACTATTTAGGAGTGCACAATTCGCCTTTTGAGAATCAGAAGGATCATATCTGGAATCCATAACGGAGAGGTAATAATCACCTTGAGGAATATTTTCAAGAGATATATAGAATTTGTCCTCCATATGATCATAATGAGTAGTAGCAAGCCGAGTAATTTCTTCTGTTCCTCTCTTCCAAGAAAACCGATACCTATTAGCTCCATTATAGGGAGTACCTCCTTGTACCACAGCCATAATACGTCCGTTGGTAGCCTGTGGGAATTGAGGGCGCTTTTGCTCTTGTGAAGGATAGGTGATAGTAATAGGATTGGGAGTAGTTAGGGTTATTGAAACTTGTTCATTGTCTCTGTTCCCTCCTACACAATCATTTCCATCTTTTACACGAATAGTATAAATTCCTTGGGGGAGATTTTTTATTATATGCTTATGGGATTCTGAGAATTCTAACCATTCGCCATTATTGAGTCTTATCTTATAGTTTTGATTAGTTCCACCAAAGGCTAATATGCTTATTTCTCCATTATTAGCATTAGGGCAAGAGGGATTTATTCCACTAGCACGGAATGTTACTCTTGAAGGATTTCTAATGGAGAATTTGAAATCTTCATTTCCATACTTAGAAAAGGAGTTTCCTCCATTTTTTCCTATAATCCTTAGTTTATAATCCCCTATAGGTAAGTTCTCTAAAGTAAAAGTATTCCCCCCTCTCTTTAATTGAGAGATATTAATGAGAGAATCTGAGTTTGGATTAGGGACAAGAGAAAAATTAATTTCCTCATCACGATCTAGAGGGCGATCGAAGTGTAATGTATAATCAGTCTTATCGCCATAACACCTTGTAAAAATAGTCTCATTATTAGGATTGGTTAAAATAGGAAGGGATTTTTTGATATCATAAAGTACAAAATCAGATCTATATTGCCCACCACAGGAAGATTTTGTTCTAATTTTAATTCTATCTCCTATAACAGAAGTAGGTAAAAAATCTCTTAATCTAATTTTAGGATTCTTTTGCCCTTGATATCTAGCAGGAAGATCTAACCAATCATTGATATCAGTATTGGACTCGAGAATATATTCATAGCTAAAAAGTTCAGAAGAAAAATTTCTGCTATCATTATCTATTTCTAAGGTTAGATAATCATTATACCCTATTTCATAGGAAGTCTGAGTAAGTCCAGTAACTGGACTTATTTCATAGTAAAAAACAATACTTGTAGAAGCTCTTTCCATTGATTTAGATTTTTCAATTCTATTACTATATGAAGTTTTTCCAATACAAACTTTTTCAATTGAAATATTTTTGTCAATAGAAACACTGGGACCATTACAACTTTCAATAGGTCTCCACCAGTCTAAGACCATATCAGAATGTATAAAACTATGAAAATTAATGCTTGATATACCTGAATAATAAGTTTTTATTATAGACTTAGGTTCTGTTGTTGTTGTTCCATTACTACTAAAAACTCTGTCTTTATTTCCATCTTTTAAATGAATATCTAACCACATTTCATTAGTTCCACATCTACTCCCTGTCGTATGTGCCCTATAATCAAAGTCAAGTATTCTAACTTCATATTGTTGTGAAAAACAATATGAAGTACATAAAAATATTATGAAAAGTGTATAATATCTCATTTTTTAGAATTTATTTTTAGTGAAAACAATATATTTCTGTTATTACTTGTAAATACGGTTGCTACTAAGGCAATTAATAATATAGCGTAAGTGTTTAAAAATTAATAATTAACTTCTACTTTTTCACCTTGTGTGGGTTTGCCATTAGCTAATGAAGGTAAAAAGTAATATTCATATATTGTATTGATATGTATTTCTTTATCGGTGATGTGTTGTTGCTTGGGGGGGAGCACTTTCCAGAGCGAGGGTGGTGTACCTTTTACATTTTTGTAAATCTGAATCTCAATTACTTTGGTATTTTTTTGATACTTCCAAAACAAAGAGATAGAACGCGCATTTCTATCGGCTACAAAATCTACGCTTTTTATTACTTTGTCAGCTCTTACTGGTGCTTTTATAGTTATGGTTGCATTGTCTGCACTTGACCATAATCCTGCTTTGTCCTTTGCTTGAATGAGATACTCATACGTTTTGCCACTTTCAGTAGTTTCATCAATAAATGTATTGGTTTCTTTATGAAATACTTGTAGTGGTTGCCATTTTTCTGTTCCTTTTTCTCTTCTACTTAGTGTATAGGTCTCTACATCATCACTTGAACTGCTTATCCAATACAGTGTTATCTTTCCGTTTTCAGTAGTGAAATTATTAAAAATAGGGGCAGTAGGCGGGTTTTTATCAGGTTTCTCAACTACTATTACTTCAGAAAAAGGAGAGCGATTGTAACGTAAATCTTCTGCTAAAATTTTGTAATATACTTTTTTATTAGAAAGAGAAAAGCTCACCGTATCACGAGCCGTATTTTCAGTAATGATATGATTAAAGATATCTACAAATTCTTCTTTATCAGTGTTGGCTCTCAGTACTCTATAGCCTGCCAAGTCAGCCTCTGTATTAGCTTTCCAGAAAAGAGTAACCACACCTAAACTATCAATTTTTCCTTGTAGTTCTATAGGTCGGGCAGGAGGAATAGAATCGGATGGTTGCACTAAAGTACTATGTGAGAAATGTCGCTTTTGCTGTTTATCAACTGAGGCTATTTTGAAGTAGTTAGACGCTGAAAGTTTCTTATAAATCAGTTTTCTGTCTTCTTTTTTGATATTGTCTACTACTTTTTGATAGTTCGCATCTTCTTTGGTATTGTGCCAAAGTTCAAATTTTTCAGTAGCTTTTTCAGCTTCTTTAGGGTATTCCCAAATAAGTTCTACCCCGTCGTTAATGAAATTATAATCGGATATACGAGGGACAGCTGTAGTAGCAGAAATGCCTTGTACTTTTATAGGGGCTGAAGGAGTACCTTTTTCGCCAAAGGCATTGATACCATAGATGCGAAAGAAGTAAGGCGTATCATTCGTTTCTAAAGTAGTCGCATAGAACATTTGTTTTTTACTTGTTCCATTCATATCTACAATAGGTGTGGAAGAAATGGGCTGAAAGTCAGTGCCATTTTCAGAACGTTCTATGATATAAGAAGTATATATATCTTTTAAATAGGTAATCCCCCACGAGAAGAGCACCTTTTTATCATTGGGGATAGCTGTGAAATCGTGAATTTTAGGAAGTGTTTCAACATCAGAAAGCCCTACCATCACCGCAGACGACTCTATTTCGGGCATTCCAAGAACTTCTACCTGATAAATATAGGTTTCTCCTGCTTTTACATCGGTATCTATAAATCCCCAACCTGCTTTCTGAGCCGCTACAAATGACATATCTGCTGCAAAAAGAGCAAAAGTATGTCGCTGGTTCAGTTCCTCTGCTATATTTACAATTTTAGATATACCATTTTTACTATCTTTTTCTACAGAAAAAGATTCACCATATAGTGCTTGAGCAATGATAGCGCCATAATTATCTTTTTGAATGAAGTCTATCCAATCTTCTTGTTTATCAGGTTTTAGAGTGGCTATAGTTTGTTTTTCAGGGTTTTCGAGGAGATTACCATCTTTTTTGAGGAGTATTTTGTGAAGAACAAAGCCTTTTTGATTTGCTTTCTGCCATTCAATAGGAGTATTTACCGCCCAACGGAGCAGTATTCTATCTTTTTGAACGTAGGACTTGAGCATTACTGAAGGAGTAGTATCAGACAATTGAGCAAAAGACCAATTTACTACCCACAAACAAATAAGAAATAAGGCTTTTTTCATAGCTAAATATATCAATGATATGTATTTCCAGCACAAAAATAACTATTTTTTTTGATATAGCAATTTTTATCTATTAATTTTTAAATTAAGTTGATTCAGATAAAGGAAACGAGTTCCGAGTTTTCCTCCCTTTTCCCATATTTTTCATTTGTCTGTTGTGTGGCTTCCCCAACAGACAAATAGAAAAATAGGGAAAAGCAAGATTGTCTTTGTATATCTCAACTTCATGTTGTATATACAAAGACACATCTTGCTCCTAAAAATCTAAGCTAATCAGGCGCAATGTAATATATTGAAAATGAGATATTTTTGAAAAATATAGAAATAGGAAGGAAAATGCAGAAAAAAATGGAGTCTGTATATGAATGTATATATATTTATATATTATATAGGTGGAAATTCTTTAAAAACACAATTCGTTGATAATCAATAGATTGCAAAAAAATAACCATATACTGATTTACGCACCCCTATAGGGTAACCGTGCACTGATTTACGCATCCCCATAGGGTAACCATGTACTGATTTACGCATCCCCATAGGGTAACCATGTACTGATTTACGCACCCCCATAGGGTAACCATGCACTGATTTACGCATCCCCATAGGGTAACCATGTACTGATTTACGCATCCCCATAGATAGTTATTCTAACAAATGGGAATAATCATCAGGGAGTTCAGCATCTATATCTCTTAGATATTGTTGCAATGCGGTAAGTGTAGTATGTCCTGTGATAAGCATTAATCTATCATAGGTTTCGCCTTGGGAATATTTTTCCCTAAGCTGCCTGTACAGCTTAGTAATAAAAGTATGTCTGAAAGAGTATAATCCATAATCCCTACCAAGGTTAAGTTCATCCTTAACTTTCTTAAACCGCTTACTCCAATAGTCCCTTTTATTACCCTCTGTGCTTTCCCAAGTACCAGCACCATTAGGAGCAAATAGATAGTATTCAGGATTAAGTCCCTTGAAATGTTGGATCTCACCAAGTAAAATTTCGGGAATTATCTTTACCTTAACTAGTTTGTTTTTGGCTCTTACATTGAGTTTTGCACCCTCAAAATCTATGTCTTTAACTTGTAGGCGACACGCCTCGATAGGGCGCAAGAAGTTATAGCTTATGAATTTTACAAATAGAAGTAAGTCCTTATCTTTTTCCTCCAAAAGAGTAAAAATAGTATCCTGCTGGCTCTGTGAGTAAGTTTTATTTCGTTCGGGTTTGGCTGGTAACTTTTTGATTTTAGAGACTACATTGTGAGGAATAAACTCATTTTCTTCTAAGGTACCGAATATAGCATTTAGTACCACAAGAGTATTATTTCGGTTGCGAGCGCTTGATTTTAGTAGAATGGTATTGAGAAAGTCATTCACCTCTTTCTTGGAGATATTCTTGATAGGTGCATTATCTAAAGAATTGTCTTTTAAGAACTTTTGAAACTTACCTATACGATATTTGTAGTCAATAAAAGTTCGTTCGGATACACTACTTTTCTTTAGATTTAAAGCAAAATCAAGGGCTGAATTAGCGGTATAATCTTGATTTTCATTGCTTTTTTCAAAACGTTCATCTATAGGAGTATAGCCACTCTTAAGGAGATTTTCTATAATATCCCTTAGCTTATGGATACGCAAATACCTACTATCAAAATCTTTATATTCTTGGTTAATTTTGAAGAAGATAGAGGGTTGTTTGACCATTTTTCCCTCTTTATTACGGAAGTAATAGTATACATACCAACGCTTATACCTCTGTAGGATCTGTTGTTTTTCCTCTTCTGAAAACGCAGTTAAGCGTTTTTCAGAGATGATTTTCGGATAAATCTTAGGAGCTGTGTACTTCTTTTTTTCCATAAGACCTTCGGATTTTTGATACTCACCGATATACTCGGTTTTATACTCGCTTTGTATCAGTTCATATAGTTTGGGCATAAAAAAATACGCTTAAAAGCGTATTTTTATTGGGATTGTTAGTTAGTAGCGGGAACTGGACTCGAACCAGTGACCTTCGGGTTATGAGCCCGACGAGCTACCTACTGCTCTATCCCGCGATTTACAGGTGCAAAGGTACAACCTTTTTTTTAATTACCAAAATAAAAATGATTTTTTTTATTTTATTTCTTACAACTTACTGAAAAATAAAACATTGCCAAGAGATTTCCCCTTGGCAATGCTGCTATATATCATCAAAAGTCTTATTCCACGGTTACTGATTTAGCCAAATTTCGCGGCTGATCTACATTACAACCACGCATAGTGGCTATGTGGTAAGAGAGTAATTGTAGCGGAATCACACTCAGGATTGGAGAAAATAACTCTTCTACTTCTGGGATTTCCAAGACATGGTCGGCCAAAGCACTCATCTGGGTATCATGCTCGGTTACTACCGCTATGATTTTCCCTTTGCGGGCCTTTATCTCTTGCGCGTTGGAAACGACCTTTTCATAATGCCCTCTGGAAGGAGCCAAGAAAACCACTGGCATATTCTCATCTATCAGGGCGATAGGGCCATGCTTCATCTCAGCTGCTGGATATCCTTCGGCATGTATATAGGAGATTTCTTTGAGCTTCAAAGCTCCTTCTAAGGCTACAGGATAGTTATATCCACGACCTAAGTAAATACAATTAGAAACATCCTTATAAGCACGCGCTATCTCTATAACCTTATCTTTGTTCATCTCTAAGGTCTTAGCTACCAAATCAGGAATATGAGCCAGTTCTTTACAAAGTCTCTTATAAGTATCGTGATCTATAGTCCCTTTCTTATGACCTAGGTGCAAAGCCAAGAGTGTCAGTACGGTAAGCTGGGTAGTGAAAGCCTTGGTAGAAGCTACCCCTATCTCTGGCCCCGCATGGGTATAAGTACCAGAGTCAGTGAGGCGTGCTATGGAAGAGCCTACCACGTTGCATATCCCATAGATGAAAGCACCACGCTCCTTGGCCAATTTTAGGGCTGCTAAGGTATCGGCTGTTTCTCCTGATTGGGAAATGGCCATCACTATATCCGAGGAGTTGATTACAGGATTGCGATAGCGGAACTCAGAGGCATATTCTACCTCTACTGGAATACGGGTAAGTTCCTCAAAAAGGTACTCCCCTACCAAGCCTGCATGCCAAGAGGTACCACAAGCGGCAATAATAATACGATCAGCACTAAGGAATTGCTTAAGGTTGTTGTTGATTCCAGATATTTTGGTAGTCCCATCTTCTAACAGACGACCGCGCATGGTATCCTGAATAGAGGCAGGTTGCTCGAAGATTTCTTTGAGCATAAAATGCTCATAACCACCTTTTTCTATTGCATCTATACTGAGTTTCAACTCTTGTATGGTAGGATCCACCTCTTCGTTGTTGTATATCTTACGTACCTGTAAGTCCTTATTAAGCTCAATGGTTGCCATTTCCCCATCTTCAAGATAGAGGGCGTTATTGGTATATTCTATAAAAGGAGATGCATCGGAAGCAATATAAAACTCATTCTCTCCTATACCTATCACCAAAGGACTTCCTAAGCGTGCTACTACCATTTTGGACGGATTGGCTTCCTCCATCACAGCTATAGCATAGGCTCCTACTACTTCATTAAGGGCATAGCGCACTGCCTCTTCTAAGGGGAGTTGCTTCTTGTTCTTGATGTATTCTATGAAATTAATAAGTACCTCTGTATCAGTATCAGAATGGAATACATACCCCTCTTGTAAAAGGCGTTGCTTAATCGATTGATAGTTCTCAATGATTCCATTATGTACTATGGCCAATTTGCCTGAATTGGACAAATGTGGGTGTGAGTTCCTATCACTGGGCACTCCATGAGTTGCCCAGCGGGTATGCCCCATACCGAAAGTAGCAGTAGGAATGGTGTCTTTAGCGGCTTTTGCTTCTAGGTCAGAGACCTTTCCTTTGGTCTTTTCACTGACAAATTTTTCAGCATTGACAATAAAGCCTGCACTGTCATAGCCTCTGTATTCCAAGCGTTTCAGCCCATTGATGATAATGGGATACGCTTCTTTATTTCCTATATATCCTACAATTCCACACATATTCTATATGTTATAATTGGTTACAAAATTTGGTGCAAAAATACAGCTTTTTTATGAAAAAACAAACCTAGTATAGTGACTAATGACTAATGACTAATCCTATTTTTGTCACTAATCATTGGTCATTCGCTGTGCATATACCGCATAATATCTGGGAACAAAGTACCGAAGCAAAGGGCGAAAGCCTAACTTACCTACGGGGTGTGTCCATTTTTCACGATACTGGATTTGCCAACCTGCTTTCTCTAAGAGCATATCCAATTGCCAGTCTTCAAACTCATGGTAATGACAATCTCGCGGGTCTTTGTCATTGCGGTAGGCCTTGGCAAACCATAGGCGCAGAGGTACCGTAATGAGAAGCTTTTTTGCAGGAAGCTGTTGTAGTACCCCAAAGGGATTGACCAAGTGCTCTAGTATCTCCAAAGCGGTTACCATTTCCCCTTGGTAGTCCTTTAGTGTCTCTGGATGGAGGTCTAAATCCTCTCCTTCTGTGTTGCTAACCACATAGCCTTCTTTTTCCATGACCTCAGAGAAGGGATTGCGTACTCCTAAGTCCAGTATGGAGGTTCCCTTAGGGGCAAAGCGCTGTAAGATAGCCAAGGTTTTCCTATAACGTTTTTCTGGGTAGATACGATACATCGAGTTCATATTATACGACTTTTAGCAGGGCATAACTATAAGAGAAACGACCACTCTCTGGCACCGAAAGCAGTAGGGTATCTCCCTTTTGGAGCTTTTGCGAGTTGAACAGTTCCTCCAGCATCAAATAAGGGGAAGCGCTCCCTACATTACCTACTTGGGGAAGGTTCAAAAACCAGCGTTCCAAGGGAATATCTATCCCCACCTTCTTGAGCTCTTCATATAGGCGATCTTTGAAATAAAGGGAAGAGATATGAGGGAGGAAATAGGTGATCTCATCGGGAGAAAGGGCATGTTTGTTGAGTGCGGCCTGCATACTCTCCGCCCCTTTTACCAATATATTCTCATTGAGAAGCTTTACATCTTGCTTAATGGAAAAGATAGATTGCTCCAACCACTGCTCTGGGCTATAATCACTCCAAGCCTTAAGAGAACCATCGGATTGTTTCTCACACCCTGCATACATACAAGCCTCCAGCTGGTGAGCATACGAATGTGCTTCCATCCAAAGTATTTGTAAGGAGCGATCAGTGGGATGTGGTTTGGACTCCAAGCGCAAGGCTCCTGCCCCATCGGAGAGCATAAATCGCAAGAAATCTTTCTTGAAAGCCAAAATAGGCTGCTCCTGCAAAAGGGTGAGCGATTGTATTTCACTTTCGTACTTATTGGCTCTAAGCCAAGAGGAAACTCGCTCGGAGCCTGTACAAACAGCATTGGTACTATTGCCTGACTTTACGGAGAGATAGGCAAATTTTAGGGCATTCATACCTGAATTGCAGACCCCTGCGGAGGAGTTTAGCTCTACAGCTCCACTGCCTTTAAGTAGGCCATGCACCATAGCAGCATGCGAGGGCAATAGGCAATCGGGAGTGGAGGTACCACAAGAGAGTACTTGTATATCCGCAGCTTTGAAGTGTGTATCCAGTAGCCCCTTTATCGCCAAGCAAGTAAGGTCGGCATTGGTATGAGTAGGATTGCCTTGTGTATCAAGTGCATAGTAACGCGTGGTTATTCCATTGTTTCTCAATACAATACGCTTTGCCTTAGAGGCCGTTTCATTAATCTCCCCTAAAAACGCCTCCATTTGATCATTATCAATGGGGGTATTAGGAAGATATTTGCTTGCTTTGGTGATATATACTGGATTCATTGATTTTTAAGTGATTTGACAAAAATATATTTAGCGTCTGCAAAGATACAATTTTTCTTTTAATTAGCTATACAGTTTTTCAAAGTTGTCATCATGGAAAGTGCTTGCTGGTAGCCATATTCGAAGGCCGCATCTATCTGTTTGGTATCCAAGACACCTATATTGCTCAATTCTTGTAGGAAGACAAAATCACATTTCTTAAACTTCTTCTCATAGGAACCGTCCATGATCACATTGTAAATGCGCTGGAAGAACTTAATCGGATTGCTTAGGTCTTTTTCTTCTACCGATTCCAGAGGGTTTATAAAACTACCTATGAGTACATCGCACTTTCCTCTGAGAGGTTCTATAGGAAAATTGTTCAGCAAGCCACCATCACAATAGACCCCCTCCCCTATTTTTATAGGGGAAAAATAAGGCGGTAGCGCCGAAGAAGCTACCATAGGGGCGATCAAATCTCCTTTAGAAAAATACGTTATTTTCCCACTGAGCAGATCGGTAGCAGCCACATATAGGGGAATGGAGAGTTCCTCAAAAGTTGTACAAGAGAGGAATTTCTCGAACAAAGCAGGGTACTTGTTGCTATTTATAAGCCCCATTTTCCCAAGGGAAAGCATGGAAAACTTAAACAGCGGGGTTTGCTTGAAGAAGTCTAAGAGCTGCTCTGGAGTTTTCCCAGAGGCATAGAGTGCTCCCACCAAAGCCCCTCCACTGGTGCCTGAGATCACCGCAGGGCGAAGATGGTGTTCGTCCAAGGCCTTGAGCATGCCTGCATGTGCTAAGGCACGTACACCACCACCTGAGAGGACAAGTCCGAAAGTCTTCATAGGCAATAGCTTATAACAAGTTGATATGATGTTGTTCGCATAAGGCGAGTATTTCCTCCGTCCAGATAGAGGCTTGTACCTCACCTATATGTGCTTTCTGGAGGAAAAACATACAGATACGAGACTGACCAATCCCTCCACCTATGGTAAGAGGCAGGTCGCCCTGTAGGAGCATCTGATGGTAGTCCAAGTGTTTGCGCTCTTCTAAGTTAGCCTTCTTGAGCTGCTGCATAAGAGAGACTTCATCTACACGGATACCCATGGAGGAGAGTTCCAAAGCGCTGTCCAAAACTGGATTCCAAAGAATAAGGTCTCCATTGAGCTGCCAATCATCATAATCAGGGGCACGACCATCGTGTTTTTCACCAGAGAGAAGTGCATCACCTATCTGCATAATGAAAATAGCCCCTTTCTCCTTAGCAAAACGTTGTTCGCGCTGGCTCGCAGACAAGTTCGGATATTTATGTTCTAGCTCTTGGGAGGTGATAAAAGTGATTTCCTTAGGCAAAAAAGGCGTCAGTAGCGGATATTCTAGGGTGATAACCGCCTCTGTGGCCAAAAACACCTTGTATATCTTCCTTACAGTTTCCTCCAAATAGGCTAACGTACGTTGTTCCTTCGTAATGATTTTTTCCCAATCCCACTGATCCACATAGATAGAATGGGTATTGTCCAGGGTCTCATCTCGGCGGATTGCATTCATATCGGTATAGATGCCTTCCCCTACACCGATTGCATAGCGCTTGAGTGCCAAGCGTTTCCACTTAGCCAAAGAATGTACTATCTCTATGGTATCCTCTGGTGCCTCTTTCATTTGGAAAGAAACAGGGCGTTCTACCCCATTGAGATTATCGTTAAGTCCTGTGGTATTCTTGACAAACAAAGGGGCAGAGATACGGGAGAGGTTCAGTGCCTTGGATAGCTCCGTTTCAAAGAAGTCTTTGATACGCTTAATAGCTCTTTCGGTATCCATGATACCATATTTGGGATCATACCCTTGGGGAATTTTGCATGCTGACATAAATGGGTTATATTAAGTTTTCAATAAAGTCAATATTCATCTTGGCTGAGAGGGAGGCAGCTTGAGTGACAAATGTATCATAAGAAATCGTATCTCCCTCGCCTGCATTGTCCGAAACGGCGCGAAGAATCAGAAAAGGGGTACCTAACAGATAGCAGGTTTGGGCTATGGCTGCCGCTTCCATTTCCACGGCTACTGCCTTGGGGAAATTAGCCTCTATCCATTGGCGTGTTTCGGGCTTGCTTATAAAAGTATCTCCACTGACAATGGGAGCGCAATGGAGTTGGTTGGTGTAACGTGCTACCGACGCTTTGGCTTTGTCAAACCATTGTTCCGATGGCAGATAGCTTTCGGGCATCTGTGCTTGCTGGCCTAAGGCATAGCCAAAGGCGGTTACATCTACATCGTAATAGGCAACCTCTGTGGCCAATACCATATCTAATACCTTGCTGTGTTGCAGTCCGCCTGCGGTACCTGTGTTGATCACCAGGTCAGGGGCAAAGTGGTCTATAAGCAAAGCAGTACCCACAGCAGCACTCACCTTGCCAATACCAGAGAGGAGTACTACCACTTGGTGAGAGCCTATCTGTCCCTGATAGAAAGCATAACGTTGCAAATGAGTAGGGGCTGGATTGCCCAAATATTCTCTAAGGAGCTGTATCTCACTCTCCATAGCTCCAATGATTCCAATTTTCATAGTTTTGAGTTTTTAATTTCGAGTTCTAAGTTAGGATTCTTCATTTTTTACCACTCTCTTTTCACTTCTTACCCCTACGGTTCCTCCACTTACGGCAAACTCCATGGCTTGCTTGGCGGAGAATCCTTCGGCGGGTTTTATCTGATCCTTATGAACCACTATCACCCAGCCCGATATAGCGTAAGAGTGTGGCAGATAGACACTGACCATATCCGTAAAGGCCGCAAAGGACATATCCTCTTGGGTCAAGAAACCTATACGCCATAGCTCAGGCGCCTCTTGTACCCGTACCCATACAGGGTGGGAAAACTTCTGTTTGTCCCCTACGAAGGAACCTATTACATCGCGTATGGTCTTGTAAATAAACTTGATTCCAGGGGTGTGTTCCAAGATATAGTTCAGCCCCTCCACGACAAATTTGCCTACTAAAAAGCGACTTCCCAAATAGCCGATCAGGGTCGTGCCTACCAAGATGATGACAAAGACCAAGCCTGGGAAACGCTCCGAAAGATGCGGAATTAGGTTATCTACACTATAGAAAATAGACCAAAGAATCCAAATGGTGGTACTCAAGGGGCCTATGATAACGACCCCTTGTAGAAAATATTTTAATAATGGACGTATGTAGTTATTCATTTTTACTTTCATTTTTCACTTCTTCGTCTTCGTCTTCACCTAGTACATCTATATGAGGTTCTATAAGTGTTTTCTTATTAGCGATACTCTTCTCTAAGGCAATGAGCAACGAAGGCAGCAGAATCAGGTTACTGCACATAGCAAAGAACAAGGTGGTAGAGATCAGTCCTCCCAAGGCCTTAGTCCCTCCAAAGCTGGATAAGGTAAAGATAGAGAAGCCAAAGAGCAGCACTACCGAGGTATAGAACATACTAATGCCCGTCTCCCGCAAAGCTGCATAGACTGAACGCTTCACCTTCCACTGGTTGACCATCAACTCCTGACGATATTTGGCTAAGAAGTGAATAGTATCATCTATAGAAATACCAAAGGCTATCCCAAAGACCAATATAGTGGAAGGCTTGAGCGGTATACCGGCGTATCCCATCACTCCTGCGGTAATAGCCAAAGGCAACAAGTTGGGTATCAGAGAGATAATTACCATTTTGAACGAACGGAACATATAGAACATCATCACTGCAATGATCGCTATAGTCAGTAGCAATGATTGTATGAGATTGCCTACCAAATAGTCTGTTCCTTTGGTGAACATATAGGCCTTGCCTGTGAGACGCACCTTATATTGGTCAGTAGGGAAAAGTTTATCGGTTTGTTTGGCGATAGCCTCCTCTATATGGTGCATTTTTTCGGTACCTATATCTTTCATAAAGACCGTAATACGAGCAATTTGCCCTGTACTATCCACTATACTGCGCAGCATATCGGCTTTTCCATCGGAATTTTTTACATAAGAAAGCACAAAAGCACGTTCCTGGGCTGTAGGTAGATCAAAATACTCCGCTTTGCCATTATAAAAAGCCTGTCGGGCATACTTCACGAGCCTTACCACCGAGATAGGCTGGGATATTTCAGGTATATCTGCCAAGTATTCCTCTAGCTTTGCCATACTTTGCAAAGTAGCAGGGCGCATCACTCCGTTTTTCTTACCTGTATTGATGGTAATTTCCAAAGGCATAATCCCTCCAAACTTCTTTTCAAAGTAGAGGATATCGTCATAGAACTTCTCCCCCTTAGGCATATCCTCTATGACACTCCCTGAGATATGGATTCGGTAAATTCCTATAATACTGGCCACCAAAAGGGCTACAGCTACCGAGAAGGTAGCAAAGCGATGTTTCTTAACAATACGCTCAATCCCCTCCAAGAGTCCTCCTATCCACTGCTTGCTCAAGTGCTTGAGGTGACGCGGCTTAGGAGAAGGCATAAAGCTATATATGATAGGAATCAAACAGAGAGAAATCACATATAAGCACATAATACTGATTGAGGAGACAATCCCAAACTCCTTGAGAATACTACTCTCGGTGATGATAAAGGTGGCAAAGCCCGCCGCAGTAGTCAGGTTGGTCAGTAGGGTAACATTGCCCACCTTGGTAATGACCCGCTGGAGTGCCATAGCCTTGTAACCATGTTTTTGTATTTCCTGTTGGTAACGGTTGATAAGGAACACACAGTTGGGTACCCCTATGACAATGACCAGTGGGGGAATCACCGCCGTGAGTATGGTAATCTCATAACGGAAAAGCCCTAAGAAACCAAAAGCCCACATCACTCCAATAAGTACGGTACAGATGGAAATAAGCATAGCCCTGAACGAACGGAAGAAAAAGAGCAACACCAAGCAGGTAGCCAGGAGCGCTCCGACAATAAAAAAGCCTATTTCCCCAGTGATAATCTCGGTGCTAAGTGTACGTATATAAGGCATGCCCGATACATGTATAGGCACTCCTAAGTCGGTCTGGCATTGCTCTATCAGCGGTTTTAGATCCTTGAGGATAAAATCCTTACGTATAGCCGTATTGACAATATCCTTGCGCAAGGAAACAGCCATACGCAGGGTCGTATGATCCTTGTTATATAGCAGTCCCTCATATACAGGCGTTTGGTTAAACAATTTAGGGAAAAGGCTGTCCAATTCCCCTTGAGTAGCCACCTCTTCAGGAAAGAAGTTACGCGTTGCGAAGCGCTCATGAATTGTATCCTTGTACAACTCTTTAATGGTATTGAGAGAGAGTACCCCCTCCACCTGTGGGAACTTTTGCAAATCTCTCCCCAGCATATTCCAGCGGTTAAAACCACCTGCCTTGGTAATCTTATCGGCTTCTACTCCTATGACGATCAGGTTGCCCTCCTCGCCGAATATACTAAGGAACTTATCATACTCCTTGCTAATAGGGCTATCCTTAGGGAGCATATTGGCCTCGGAATAAGTCATGCGAATATACTTCCATTGCATGGCCAAAAGCACTGTAATTCCTAAGAATACCCCTAAGAATACATAACGATTGCGCAGCACCATACGTGCCACAAATACCCAGAAATTATTTAATAACTTTCTCACTTTTTTCTCTTTCAGTTATAGGCTTAACTGGCTGCAAAGATACACATTTTTCAGTGTAGCGGACAAAATTAATACTACTTTATTTAAGTTTCGCAAATTGTTCTAAGCCGCTTTAGATAAGGGATTCAAATCAAACCCTTTCATAAGTTGCTTATTTTCAGATATTATTTTTATTATTAATTTAAGTTTCGCAAGTTATTTTTAGGTTGCTATTGAAATTGCAAGTAACTGATAAACAATTATTTGTAAAAACCTCCCCCCAACCCCCCTCCAAAGGGGGAGCTTTAAG
>NZ_ALNN01000041.1:0-8216 GCF_000293175.1 Capnocytophaga sp. CM59 | reverse complement strand
GGCGAAGATTACGGTAACTATACCTAAGACGGATGCAATGACCGCTAGGGTAGAGTTCACCAACACTTGGTCAAATAACAAGTGTAACGAATCGCTTTACAAGTTCACAGTAGTGGGCGGAAGGCGAAATTACAGATATTTAATATATAAGATAAACGGCGAATATGCGAAGCGTTCATATAATGGAGTATTATTGGATTTGATACCAGATAGTGAGTATTCAGCGCCAGTAGTGCCATCGAATGCGGCGAATGATCCGCCAGACAAGTTTGATGCTTGGATAGAGGTACCACAAGAAGGCAAGTATGTATTCTTGATAAAAGACCAGGATGATAGGGTAGCCTTGACCAATGAAGTAATGGTGGGTCAGACCTCTAAGTTTGCGGTAGAGGTAGAAGCTACAGCACTTACTTGTGCTACACAGAATGCAGGAAAGATCACCGCTAAGTTCTTGGATCCTACGGCACCAGATCCAAAGATCCAACTCTTCAAGTATAAGACAGACGGCACAGAGGATTCCTCTTGGGCTGTACAGACCAATGCAGCAGGAGAGTTCAACCACTTAGCGGCAGGCAAGTATAGAGTAGAGTTGAGTTATCTACATACAGGAGCGGGCAACATACGTTGTGTAGTGAAGCGCGATGTAGAGGTAACCTCACCAGATCCTATAGAAGCATCTATAGGTATAGTCAAGGATAACAGCTGTACCAACAACGGCAAGTTCTTGGTGAAGGTCAACTGGGTTAGAGGCGGTAGGCCAGGCTATAGCTTTATGTCTACCTCAGGTTCAGGAGGATATGCTACAGATAGGGAGTTCTATGTGGATGGAGGTAGTGAGGCCGACCCAGAGATTTTGGTATATGTAAAAGATGCCAATGGCTGTATAGCCGAGTTCAAGGTAATGGCCAAGAAGGCTTTAGTGAAACCTACGCTTACGGCTACGCCAGTAACGTATGACTGTGGAGGTAATGGAAGCTTTACAGTAACCCCAACCACACCATCGGGCAAGACCTATACCTATGAGTATAGTTTGGATGGGGGTGCACGTCAGACCCCTAATGCGGGAGATGGCATCAGTTATACAGGCTTAGTAGGCAAGGCGACCCCATATGTTGTACGCGCCTATTACAAGGAGCCAAGTACACACCCTATCAATGAGTTGTACAATGCCACTTTTGGAGACATAGAGCGCGTAGATGATTTAGCAGCGGGAGAAGGAGCCCCTACGGGAATTACTTCAGCCAAAGCTACAGAAATCTTGACATCAGGCACATATTTGCTAACCAAGCAGTTGCCAAGTAGTGCGGTATACCGCAGTGAGACGGGAACAGGTCGTTATTATGCGATTCATGCAGGAGCGGGCAACACCATATTATATGATAAGCAGATAGATAATGTAGTGAAGTTGCGTACGATGACCGTTAAGTTCAAGTACATCAACTTAGGCAAGAACCACTTATCGGCCTATAGTGTACCGCTTAAGGTAACTTTGGAGGTAGAGAATCCATCGGGTGGCGGCTCTTCACGCTTTAGCAAGACCTTACCAGCGGCCACGCAAGCAGAAGGCTGGAAGGAAGGCGAGGTAACTTTTGATGAGCTTATAGGCTTCAATCAGAAGACGAAGGTACGCTTGATAATAGAGTCGATGGTCAGCAATGCGGTAATGGGCTTTGATAACATCAAGGTTACGCAGCCTACGGAGACATGCCAAGAAGGCGAGCCGATCTCAGTACAAGTAGTACCGAATCGAGGCTTCTCGGCTGTGGTAACGCAGGTAGAGCCACCGAAGTGTCATGCAGGCAAGGGTAAGATCTATGTGAAGCTAAACAATATGAAGGCAGGCAACACATACACCTACCAGCTTTCAGGCGGAGCCTTTACCCCTACAGCGGTAGTGGGAACCGATAAGTTAGAGATAGAAGCTCCGGTAGGAGTACATACGTTGAACATACGTATGGTAGATACCGATGGCACTTATTGTCAGGTAGCCACAGATGGGGCAACGATAGTGGATATACCACAAATGGAGATAGAAGACCTTACGATCAATCCTAAGGGCTGTGTGGCACCTTATCTTACAGCGGGAGCTATAGTGAAGGTAATCCACGGCCAATCACCATACACCTTGCAGGGGAAGAGACCATCGGATGCCGACTTTGTAGATATTACTACAGCAGACTGGACAGGCAATGTAGGAGATATTACAGGCTTAGATGACAACATGAGTTACCTCTTCAGGGTAAAAGACGCTAATGGCTGTTTGAGTCCAGTGGTATCACGTTATGTGCCAGCTAAGATAGAAGTAACAGCTACGGCCAATGGAACGTTGTGCTTGACACCAAGTGGAACAGGAACGATCTTGGTAGAAGTCTTGACAGGAAATGGCGGCTATGAGTTTGAGATAGACGGCAATGGCAATTGGGTAAGTGATCCGGCCAACCCGACAGAATATGAGTTTGATGGCTTGGCACCTAGGGCGACCCCTTATACCATAAATGTAAGAGACCGCTTAGGCTGTTCTTTGGCCACCCCTATACCGATCAGCATTAACGATGCCTTGGAAGTAGGATTGACATCAGATAACCAATACAACTGTGATTCGAATGCAGAGGAACATATAGAGCTCAAAGTACAGGGTGGAGAGAAGATCTCAGGCGGCTATAGGGTAGAGTGGAAGCGAGGCGGACAGGCCTCAGATCCATCGGGCTATAACCCAACAACGGACAATGACGGCGGCAATGTAGTCTTTGGTGCGCCTAATGTAGGAACGGTTATCACCTATGGAGTTACGATAAAGACACCAGGGGTATATCACTTCCGTATCACCGATGCCAAGGGCTGTGAGCAGCTCACCTCAGAGGAGGTAGTGGCAGAGCAACCAGCCTTTATAGCCTCACCAGGGCTTGCTGGTAGTGAGATCAACTGTGCCGGCTCATCAGATGGGGTAATAGGCGTGTTCAACGGCTCTGTATACCTACCTATAGAAACCGCTATAGATAGAACCAAAGGGGTAGCTCCTTATACGATAACAATCTATAAGCAAAACGGAAGCAACTGGGATGATACCCATAATACCAACGGACAAGGTTTGGCAGCGGGTACCTACCGAGTAGAGCTTAAGGATGCTAAGAACTGTTCAACATATGTAGATGTAAATATTATTGAGAAGCCAGCACCAACGCTTACAGTTTCGGATAAGAAAGATGTACGTTGTGAGACATCAGGCAGTAAGTTAGGGGAAGTAAGACTTACCTTTAGCAATAGTTTGTCAAGTGACTATCGTTTGGGCTTGTATACAAGTTTGGATGCCAATGGCAATCCAGTAGGATTAGCACGGATGTATCCAGGCGGCAGTAGTACAGCAGCCAAGGAAGACTTCCCTAATCAGACATCTGGCACCTTCCTCTTTGAGAACCTCTTTGAGGGAGACTATTATCCAGCGGTGGTGAACCTCAGCACCGGATGTGCGGTAGTGGGAACACAGATCCGTATAGATGGTACGACCTTGAAGGTGAAATATGCAGGACAAACTACGGTAGACTGTAATACGGATAGGATAAAGTTAGAGATCAGAGAAGATGGAACGGCTATAGATGAGAACCAATTGCAGGTAGCCATTTATGATGCCAGCTTGGCACATGGAGCGCAGCACTGGGTACCGACAGCCTCTTATGTAGTAACAGGAACAGGTACTAATAAGAGAGTAACGGTAGAGATCGATGTACAGGCGGGTATAGATTATCAGATAGCCACCAAGTACAAAGGCTGTACTGCTGTTAGGAAAGCTGAGAGCCAGCCAGTATTGGCTCCTCCAATTACGCAGAACCGCAAGCCAAATCTCTGTGGAGCGAATGTGAATTTGGATTACACAGTAACAGGCTTGACAGGAGCAACAGGTGTAGATTGGGAACTCTATCCATACCCATTGGATATAGCTCATTTACCACTTTCAGGTAGCTTGGATAGTGGAAGTGCTACAGTGATTGCAGGCAAGGCACGTATCCAGCATGCAGTTACAGGCCTACAAGATGGTTTGCGCTATGTACTTGTGGTAAAACACAACAGTGCGCACCCAACTAAGGCAAACTGTATTATAGGCAGCAAGGACTTTACGGTAAGCAAATCAGCACAGCCATTGGCTATGGTAGATGTAGAGCTTATCAAGAACTCCTCATGCAATACGCCAGCCAATCCGAACTATTCGGCTCAGGTGAGAATCAAAGTGAAGGATGGTCAACCACCATACCGCTATACGATTACCACAGATCCTAATGAGCCAGTAGATCACTGGGCAGAGGCCGAGGTGGTAACCACCAATAGCCGAGAGTTAGTCTTGGATAAGACCTTTGAAACAACGGATAAGAAGATTACGGTAGTAACCCCATCACCTCCAGGTCAGCAGACATGGTATGTACATGTAAGAGATGCGAATGATTGCTATGTAAGCCAACCGGTGGATATCAAAGAAGACAAGACACCACACATAGACAGTGTAGCGATAGAGAACTTGTGTGTACCAGGCACTGAATATACAGTAAAGGTGACTATGAGTCAGATAGGTAGAGGTCAGCATTATTACACCTTCAAGAAAGCAGGAGGGGTAGAATCGGCCAAACAGCCTATGCCAATAGTGGAAGAAAGTCCAGGAGTGTATGTAGGACATATCTTTAAGGTATATGCAGATACAGATCCGAGAGAGATTAGGGTTTATGACCAAAATGTATGTCCATCAGACAATACAGCCAACTTGACATTCTCAGGTAAGCCATCGTTTGCCTTAGAGGTAACCAAGCCAATTACCTGTCGTGCAGGAGCGGCGGGAGATGGAGAGATCAAGGTGAACAATATAGACCATACAGATCCATCACATAACTATATCTACCGACTCTTAAGAGAGACAACCTCAGGAGATGTAGTAGCGTTGAATGATACCCCTATGGCTGCAGGAACCACCACCCTTACCGTTCCAGTGAGTCAGGCAGGTAAGTATAGGTTTGAGATAGTAGATTTGGACTTCCCAGACTGTCCATTCTCAGGTACGGTAACGGTAAGAGAAAAGGTATTACCGATACTGACCTTGCAGAACTATGCAGATTCTAAGTGTTTCAATCCGAATGTAGAATTGGGCGAAGTAAATGGCGGCGGAATGGCAACGTTCTTGGCCTCACCACAAACGCAGACACCGATGAAGTTTACAGTAACGGGTGCCCGCTATGCCGATGATAACACAACAGTGCCTTTGGATGCGACTTCTATGACGCCTTATAGAGGTGTTACAGCCAGCAATGGTAAGATAACAATAGATTCATCAGGACGTAAGATCACAGTTAAGGGACTTTACGGACATGTACGTGGGGTGATCTACACTATAGAAGTAGAGGGTCAGAACGAATGTAAGGCCACTACGGAAGTGACCATCTATGGAGTGAAGGAGATTAAGGCAGATATGGATCAGTCAGAGGTTACACAGTTCAAGTGTAGTGCAGACCAAGAGATGGTAGCCAAGCTTAAGTTGCCAATTACGGCCATAACAGGAGGTAGTGGTGTATATCGCTTTACCTTACTTAAGGGAAGTACACCAGTGACGGGTAATATAGACCTCTTGACCCCTGAGTTTAGCATAGATGACCAGACGGGAGGCGCCTACACCTTACGTGTAGAAGATGCACAATACACCTGTGCGGTGAGAGACTTTCCTTTCCCAGCAGGTAAAGAGATAGATCCGTTTGTGAAAGTGAAGAATGTAACGGCTACCGAGGCGCAGGATATCACATGTAATGCAGGAGAAAAGGTAACGGTAACAGCTACTTTAGATCCAGTACCGACCAAGGATGTACGCATTAGTTTGTCCTTGAGGAATGCCGCCAATGGTTCTCATCAGAGCCAGATAGTAACGGCAACGGCAAGTACAGCAAGTGTAAGCCATACCTTTGACAATGTGCCCATGGGTAACTACGCTGTAGTGGCTACCAATGAAGAGACCGGTTGTGTGGTCTATGGAGAGTCCTATAAGGTACAAGATCCCAATACTTTCTCCTTGACAGCGACCTTGGAAAAACCAGTGAAGTGTTATGGAGACAATAATGGAGAGATCACCTTTACTTTAGCCGACTTAGATTTGAGCAATAGTGGAGGCGTAGATCAGGCAGCTCAAGGCTTTGATGTAACGATCAAGGGTATCACGGATCCTTCTTATAACCAAACGGTAAATGCACCTGTGGGACAGACCACAGTAAGGTTCACAGCATTGCCATATGGAGCCTATACGGCGGAAGCCAAATCCACAAGTACAGGCTGTGTAACGAAGATACCGGCGAACTTTACAATTCGCCAGGCAGACCAGCCGATAGCGGTAGCCGCAAAGCTCAAGGTACCAGATGATTGTAGTGCTACCGGTAGTGGAGAAATCTCGGTAGAGGTAGTAGGAGGGGTAGCCCCATATAAGATTACTATCACAGGAGATAATGGCCATACCCAAACGGCAGAAGAGGTGTATAATCGTTGGCTCTTTACAGCAGTGCCAGGGGCGAATGCACCAGGGGCCAGCTTTGATATACGAGTGGAAGACACCTGGGGTTGTGATAAGACCTTTACCCAAGTGGTCAAAGATGTAGTCAAACCCGATCCGATAGACTATGATCCTCCGGTGATCCCGATGGTATCATGTAAGGGAGTGGAAGACGCTTATATCAAGATAGAGAATGCACGAGGGGGAGCTTATGATGACCCAACGGCAGCACAACCTAAGACCACTTACTATTACGAGTTGTACCACTCCGAAAGAGGCGCGATACGTCCGTTGCAGGTAAGCAATGAGTTCTTTGACTTGCCAGCAGGTAACTATACCTTGGTAGTGAGAGACCGTTGGAACTGTACCAAGGAACAACAATTTACCATAGCCAACCCACCAGAGATAAAGGTAACTAAGGTAGATGCATCTGCTTTGGTATGCTACGGAGAATTAGGACATGTGAAGGTAAATGTAACAGGAGGAACGCCAACAGGAACACCATCAGAGCTTGTCTATACCTTAGACTTGGTGGATATAGATAAGGATGCGGTAGTGAAGACCTATCCTGATGTAAGAGCCAGTATGTTACCATATACGATCAATGGCTTGACCCCAGGGGTGAACTATCGAGTAAGAGCCACTGATGGCAAGCAATGTCCAGGAGCCTCTGATAAGTTTGTCTTGACAGCAGCGCCTAACTTGGAAGTAAGAGCCAGCTATGAGGATAGTTGTACGGATAATGCATATGATGGCAATGTGGTCATTACCTTTGATGATGCTACGGTGGATTACAGCAAGATGCAGTACTCCTTTGATGGAGGTACCAGCCGTTATGCCTTTGCTACAGGTTCAGGACAGGGTGCAGAGGTGAGAATCAATCGCAACCATGTGAGTGTGAAACCATCGTCCTTGCCACAGACCATTAAGCTTTACTATAGTGATGCGGCCACCACTTGTGAGGGAGAGACCAATCCTGTGATAATTCCACTGGTAGAGAAACTTAGCTTGATACAAGATCCTTCTACTGTTCCAGGACTCAATGAGCTTAGACTCTTAGGAAAGAACGGGGTGCCAGATTATGTGTTCTACTTCAATGGAGTACATAAGGGCAATGAAGGTACTTATATCGTAAGGGTACAAGATCCAGATGGGGTAGATCCGAGCGACAATAAGCTCAAGAAGCGAATAGAAGCGAAGGTCGAAGACAGCAAGGGCTGTACGGCTCAGGAGGTGTTCTATGTAGATTATGTAGATATAGACATACCACGCTTCTTCACACCAAATGGAGATGGAGAGAACGATACTTGGTCGCCACGCAATACGCAACAGTATCCAAATATCCTCACTCAGATCTATGACCGTTATGGTCGCTTGCTCAAGGAACTCTCTCGAGCAGAGACATGGGATGGTACTTATAATGGTAAGGCCTTACCAACGGGCGACTACTGGTATATCATCACCTTGGGTGAAGAAGACGACTCACGAGAGTTTAAAGGACACTTTACACTATTTAGATAGTTCAATGGTTAATTGTTAGTGATTAGTAGTGATTAGTTGTTAGTGATTAGTGGTTAGAGATGAGTATCTAACCACTAGCCACTAGCCACAGACTACTAACCACTAACGGCTAACCACTAACTACTGACCACTGACAACTAAAAGAAATAAAAAAGGAATAATGAAAAAACTAGCGTTATACATATGT
>NZ_ALNN01000040.1:0-4184 GCF_000293175.1 Capnocytophaga sp. CM59 | reverse complement strand
AAGAGTTCTTACCATCATCTATCCTACCACCAGCGGTGATAGGAGGTGGTAACCGCTACGACATTAAGGTAACCTATCGTACAACGAATACACAAGAGAACAGACAGGCAAGTCCATTTACAGCGCCAACAGGTTCTACCCCTATTGGTTCTACTCCAGTAGATACCAATGTAACGGAACAAGATATAAGTGTAGCCCCTACACCTGCTCCTGGAGGAACAGAGCTTTACTATACTGTATGGATCAAGGATAAGGGTAACAAGTACTGTACTGATTACATCCCAAGTGCACCTATGAAGGTACTTCCTGCCGAAACGCCAGCTGATCTTAAGGCTCGCCATAAGGTAGAGGGGGCTGATGTAGAACAGCAGAATGCTTGTACAGGTACAACGGGTACTAAGGGAGCTTTTGAGTTCACAAGAAATACTACGCCAGCATCACCTGCGATAGCTCGTGAGGATGTACGTTTTGAGTATGACTTGCAGAAAGCACCTATAGGAACCACAGCCTTTGCCTCAACAGGCACTACTATTACTGATGCCAATATCATACCAAATAGATCTACTGACCCACTAGGAACAGTAAGATATAGAGTAGAAGGCTTAGACGAAGGAGATTATAAGCTTATAGTGAAGAAGTCTTCTAACGGAGAATGTAATGGCTATGATGTGACCAATATAGCGGGTAATGTAGTAACTATCAACAAGAATCCGAAAGTAGACTTTGAGATGACCACTTCATCTCCACCGAAACCGAAGATAGAGCTTGTTCAGATGGCTTGTGCTGCAACTACCTCACCTATATTTGGTTTGACCCCAGCACAGGACAAAGCACAGCTTAAGTTCAAGGTCAAAGGAGGGGTACCACCTTATACAGCTGAAGTGTATATCAAGGATGTGAGAACCTCAGAGTTCTTGTTCTCCAGAGAAGAAATACCTTCTACGGTAACAGCACTGCCATATCCAGCGCTAACGGTACATGAGGCAGAATATGCTTTTGACCTACCAGACAGGGGAATAAAGTATGAGGTAACCTTGAAGATACGCGATGCTAAGGGCTGTGAATTGGATGGAGGATCAGGCTATGCCTTCCACGATGAAGTATTGCCTTTCCATAAGATAGAAAGCGTAACGACCAAGCGTACTCAGCGTATGAGCTGTGATGCTGCCACAGGACAGGAAATAGTAGAATTGACAATAAACTATAGTGATCCTAATGGTAATGGAGACGGATACAATGTTCAGGTAGATAAGTTAGGTACAGGAGGTTCTTACACTTCAGTGGGTGCTTACGCCGCAGGAGAAAGAACTGTCGCTGATATACCAGGATCTGGAGTAGGTAATATTATCTTACCTTATGTAGCAGATCAGATAGCAGAGTACCGAATCATACTCTTCAATAAGAAGACTAAGTGTACTTACCAGTTGCCAACCCACTATAGGATGGTCAAGAGTGAGAAACCACGAGTGAACTTCATACTCAAAGAGGGAGGTTGTGGAGACCAAGGAACAACGCCTGCTCCTACAACGATAGACTTAACCTTTGAGTTGCAAGTAGAAGGAGGAGATTTTGAAGCGAATGGTTATAACTATGTGATAACAAATCCATTGGGCTATAACTCAGGAAGCTTGTTCAGTAAGCTAGCCAAAGAGACAAAAACGCTTCAAGTGCCTATAACGCAGGCTCCTGCCAATGCAGTAACTCAGTTCCAAGTAGATCTTAGAGTAGTGGATAGTAAGTGTGATGCGACAGCGACCACACAGGTAACTCGTCCAGCACAGATAGATGCGACTTCTGCTATAACCCATGCGATGACCTATTGTGGAGGTCAGTCCAACAATGATGGAGTGATAGCTGTAACTGTGCCAGCCACAGGTGGCTGGGGAGGTCCTTACCAATACCAGATTGTAAGCAATGGTGTAGAAGGAGGTTGGACAGATGAGCTTACCTTTAGCGGTTTAGGCGAAGGAAGTCACTATGTACAAGTAAGAGATAGCAAGGGCTGTTTGCGTGACTTGGCTACTTTCACCTTCTTGCAGTTCAACTCAACAACTATGGGACTTACCGTGCCAGCGGCAACTGTACCAGAGGTACCAAGCTGCCAGGGAGCACAAGACGGAACTATTAAGCTTGCCGGAGTAACAGGAGGTACAGGAGGTACACCTATAGAAGGAAAACTCTCTTATGAGCTCTTTGATGCAGAGACAGAGCTTTCCTTGGGTAGAATCCTTCCAGATGATGATACCACCACCCCAGTTCGAGGCACTGTAACCTTTGACAATGTGGGTGCAGGAACCTACTTTATCAGAGTATACTCCGATATGCTTTGTGCAGAAGATCATAAGGATACTCCTTTTATAAAAGTAGGAGACCCAGGAAGTATCATCGCTAGAGCGTACCTCTCTAAGTACCCAGGTTGTAACCAAGAAGGAAGTGTTACGGTAGAGATAGACAAGCGACCTGAGATGCGTCCTTCAAGAAAAGACTATAAGGTAGAGTTGTACGACGTTACCGATGAGGCTAATCCTCAAAGAGTAGGAGGTACACCGATCCTTAAGTCAGGTACGGATGGTATCACAGGAGTAACTTATGAGTTTGCCACAGGAGTGAAACATGGTCACAATGGAGGAGATGTAGAGCGCAAGTACCAAGTGAAGATATGGGACAACAATGGCTCATCTACCCCACCACCAGCTCCATGTGAAGGATCTAGCAATAAGGTATATGTGGATAAGATATCCGAATTGGACGGCGAGGTAGTGGCTGAAGAAAGCGAATTGAACCTCAAGTGCTTCGGTAGCTCTTATGGTAAGATTACAGTAAAGGCTACAGGAGGAAAGGCTGACGAAGGCTATAACTTCAAGCTCCTTAAGGGAGGTAGCCTTGTACCTACAGGAGCAGGAGGTACTAGCAGTGCCAATCCAAATACCCAAGGAATCTTTGAAGGCCTTGCCAAAGGCGATTATCAGGTAGAGATCACCCAAACCAATGGTGGCTGTAGCGCTAGGGTAATCCCTGTAACTATCACCGAAGAGACTAAGTATGTAGTGAAATATAAGTTAGAGGATGTAAAATGTAATGGAGACAAGAATGGTAAGATTACCATCACTCATACAGAAGGATTCCAGCATAACAATGGAGTTAATAGGAAACTTACCTATGCGATCTCTCCACGTTTGGATCGTTTCTTAGACAAGCCAAATGGCGTAATAGATAGCTTAGCTCCAGGTAAGTACTTCGTGATAGTACAAGATGAAAATGGCTGTCGTCCAAACGAGATATACTTAGAAGACCAAAATGGTACACTCAGCAGAATCAATGAGGATATCATAGAGTTCACCATAGGCGAACCAGAACCACTTAGTGTGTCAGTTAACCCAGAATACACCGAGCACGAAAGCTGTGTAGATGCCAAGGATGGTAAGACCCGCCTAAGAGTATTCGGAGGAACACCTTTTGCAAGGACTTCTAATGACAATGAGTATGAGCTTGTGATAGACGGCAAAGCCCCCATAAGATACCATACAAGAGATAATGGTGATCTGATAGGAAACTTAACCGCAGGGGAACACACCTTTAGGATTATAGATAAGAATGGTTGTGAGGCCGAAACAGCTGTAACGATAGAGCCAGGCTCAGAGGTAAAACTCAAGCTATCGGCAGGTAAGTACGAGTGTGTGGATGGCAAGATCAAGTGGGTAGTGGAGGCCAGCGTAACGCCAACTACGGCAGCGCTCAATGTCCGTTACTTGCTCACTGAGGTAGGCAACCCTGCCAAGGTAGACCAGCCACATGACAATACACAGTTCAATTTGGATGTGGATTTGCAAGGCAATACGACCAAGACCTACATCATCAGTGTATTGCATAAGGTAGCAGGCCATGGCGAGTGTAGAGTGGATTCAGATCCAATACAGGTAGCTCCTAAAGAGCCACTAACGATAGATCCATTGTCAGGCAAGCCAACGGTAAGCTGCCATGATGGTGAAGACGGAAGATTTGAAATCACCGCACGCGGAGGATCAGGCAAGTATGACTATGGATTGAAGAAGGCCGATGGCACCTTCGATTGGCAAGGAGAAAACAACAACAAGTTCTCAGGTCTTAAGGTAGGTTCTTACACTGTAGGAGTGAAGGATATAGAATACAACTGTATCGCTGAACTGACCAACATAGTGGTAGAA
>NZ_ALNN01000039.1:0-18409 GCF_000293175.1 Capnocytophaga sp. CM59 | reverse complement strand
AAATTACTTTTTTTATCTAATAATTCATATATATATAAATTTAATATAGATATATGGATACCTACAATGTTATTTGAACATTTTAAAAACAATCAATTACTGAGAAGATATGAATTAGACATTCAAAACGAATACATAGTTTCTACAGATGAAATTGGAGTTAAAACTGATATAGAAAATTATGATGAGACTTTCATACAAGCTGATAATGGTTATGATATTTTTTATTATCCTTTAGGGGTGGTAAGCAATTTATTACAATGTAAGATTATAGAACTAAAAAAAATACTTTCATTTCCTTGCTCTTTATATAAAATTCCTTTTGAAAAAGTATCAGAACTAAAGGATAAATATTTAATGAATTTAAAAAAATATCCTTTAAGTGCAAAAGATTAGTGGGAAATCTTGCCTCTGCCACCTATAACCAAACAGAGACGATTTATAAAGTTCCTGATGCCGTCGGGAACTTATATAGAACCCCTGACCGCAAAGGGTATACGTATAGTGAGGGCGGCCGACTTTTAGAGTGTCCTGATTGGAAGTACGTTTACGACCTTGAAGGGCAACTAATAGAGAAAATATCAAAGAAGCAACAGCTCAAGCGTTTTAGTCTGATAGTCGAAGAAGACGAGAAACCTGCAACCTTGCGGTGGTTTTACTCGTGGAATGCTAATGGAAGTTTAAAGAGTGTCGCCAACAACGACAGGGTACATTTTGCCTTTGAGTATGATGCCCTCGGTAGGCGCACGGCAAAGATAAACCTCAGTAGCAAACGCATCAAGCGTTTTCTGTGGGACGGAAATGTACCACTCCACGAGTGGGAGTATGACCTAAGCGAGCGACCTAATCTCAGCAGAGATAAGGACAATTTGTTGGTTTACGACAAGGAAGAGCCTATAACAGAAAATCTTATCACTTGGGTGTTTGATGAGAACTCCTTTGTGCCTGCGGCTAAACTTGTAGGTGATAAATCGTATAGCATCCTCACCGACCACTTAGGGACGCCGTATGAGGCGTATGATGAAAATGGGCAGAAGGTGTGGCACGAGAATTAGATCTTTATGGAAATGCTATTGCTGGGGATAGCTCGTTTATTCCTTTCTTATATCAAGGACAATACTACGATGAGGAGATTGGGTTAGCTTACAACCGTTTCCGTTATTACTCACCTGAAAGCGGTACTTATATTAGCCAAGACCCGATAAGGTTAGCGGGTGGGCTCGCGTTTTATGGGTATGTGATGGATTGTAATGGGTGGATTGACCCGTGGGGGTTAAGTTCTGCAGCACTACGGAGAAACTTAGAGGCATCCTATGGAGATAACAAACAAGCTCAACATTTAATTCCAGAAGAGGTTTGGAATGATACTGATAATACTAAATTTTTTAATGACATAGGATTAGGAGATGGTAGAGATAAAAAAGAGAATGGATTAATGATATGGGATAATGAGAAAATGGCAACAGCCAACAGCCAACAATAAAAAATATTATCATGGAGGTTCTCATGCTGATTATAGTCTTCAAGTCGGATTTGAGGTTAGAGATATTAATTTAAGATATAACATTCATGGAGATAAGGATTTAGCAAGAAAAGAGATATCTGAACTTCAAAATCGTTTAAGGACTGAATTAGACGCTGATTTGGATGATATTAATACAAAGGCAAAAAGATTACATTAATTTTTAATTTTATGGATAGTAATATTTTAAAAAAACTGAAGGAACTGGGGAAAATGCCTAATGAAGATTTATATAATGATACACAAGAGATCATTAATTTAGCGCGTAAATATGAGGAACTATTAGAATCTATTGAACGACCTATATCATTAGAGGACGGATACTTTTTATTGTCAATTCTACCTACAGAAAAGTTTTATGGGAATGAGGAAGTAATATCAAGTCTTATAGAATCTATTGAGGTACGTGAAAAAAAGGTTTCTATTGAGGAGTATAAATCTTTAGTAAATTCTTGTACTAATCCGTATGTTAAGGATTTCTTAGATTATGGTGTTGAATGGTTAGAGGAACATATATCTTAGTTTTTATAGGGTAAATTAAGTTCTCTATTAAAGCACCTAAAGATAATAATAACCCAAGGGAAAACCCTACCAGCCAGACGCTTTGGGAATACGATGTGCTAGGGCGTATTGTAGCAGAAACTCAGAATGGGCATCGCATCACCCATCAGTACAATGCTTATGGCAATCGCACAGCGATGGAAAGTAGTTTGGGTGCAAAGCTGCAACACACCTACAATGAGTGGGGAGAGTGGGTAATGTTCCAGATGTGTTGTTAAAATTACAATAACCTACTAATCAACACAATACAAAAGAACTGCCCTACTATTTCCCTTTATACACCATAGAGATAAGCGTTTTTTAAGCCTATAGAGTGCTTTAAATAGTGCGAGGGGAATTATGAATTGTGAATTTTGAATTGTGAATTTTGAATTGGGCACGAGCTACAAGCTCGCGCCAGCGGGGGGAATAATCCTAATTTCTATGGGTATACCTTTGATAGTAATATCGAGGTGGATGTTTCGGGACTTTATGATACCGTTTATTTTTCTAACCCTATAAAACAAGTAATTATCAAAATGCAAGGAGATAGAGAACTTGATTATAAAGAGGCAAATAAAGCAGCAGAGATTAATGGAAAAAGAGGAAAGCCTACAATTAAAGCTCATAAAGATAATTATGGAGATGTCGTATGGCATCATGTAGGATATGATGAAAAAACAAATTCATGTATAATGCAATTAGTTTATACCTCAGAACACAAAGCAAAATTACCTCATGAAGGAGCTGTTAAACAATTTGAAATTGGAGTTGATACTAAAGCTGCTAAAGATAAAGCAAAAGAATTGAATGAAAAATACCATTAGAAAAATGAGAGAGACAAAAATTAAGTTTGATAAAGATCTTTCAAAAGAAATTTTTATTAGGAAAATAAATAAGAAAATTAGACTAATCTTATCTGATGATTTGGACGCTTCAGAAGAGAAATTAAGTGATAGTTATTGCAAAAAAATAGCTGATTTTATAGATAACTTTTCAAAATGGTACAATAAATGTATGGATGCTGTTAAGGAATGGGGTGAAAATATTTATCATATAAATATAGAATATGATGAGATAAAACTATTAAAAATTTTCATTCTGTTTGAACAAAATGAATGTGAATTATTCGGATTAGGATTTAGGACAGAGTTTGATATTGAACATGGTTGCGGCATTAAAATTAAAGTAGAAGATGGTAATTATAACATTGTAGAGATAGGTACAGCTGACATTGCTTTTTGCTAAAATAATATATCATCTATGACCTAAGTGAGCGACCTAATCTCAGTAGAGATAAGGACAACTTGTTGGTTTACGACAACGAAGAGCCTATAACAGAAAATCTTATCACTTGGGTGTTTGATGAGAACTCCTTTGTGCCTGCGGCTAAACTTGTAGGGGATAAATCATATAGCATCCTCACTGACCACTTGGGAACGCCGTATGAGGCGTATGATGAAAATGGAGAAAAGGTGTGGAGTGCTGAGTATGACCTCTATGGCAATATACATACCCTTGAGGGTGAGAAAGGATTTATACCATTCCGCTACCAAGGGCAGTATGAAGATATTAAAATAGGGTTGTATTACAATCGTTTCCGTTATTACTCACCTGATTCAGGTACTTATATTAGCCAAGATCCGATTGGGTTGGCAGGAAATAATCCTAATTTCTATGGGTATACCTTTGATTGTAATACTGAGGTGGATGTTTGGGGGTTAGTTATTGTGTATCGTGGTATCCATCCCAAACAAAAAGAAGCTGTAAAGAATGGCACAAATATTCAACCTAAAGATATTAATGCTAATTATAGTATTCAAGAACATGTTGACGATGGAAATTTAAATACTCAATATATATCTACTTCTAAAGATATAAAAAGAGCTGAATTTTATAATCATTCGCTTATTATAGCAATAGACACAGATAAGATTGATCCTGAAAAAGTTATAGATATATCAAATGGTATTGACCCTCAAACAGGTAAAAGATTAAAAGGTAAAGCTTATTACTATGCTACTAAAGATATAGAAGTTCTAATTGATGGTGAAATTCCTAAAGAGGCATTATACAATAGTAAATAAAGATCATTAAAATATACTTGATATGAATAATTATTTTGATCAGTTAGAAAAAATACAATGTACTTTCTCAATATTAGATGAAGTATCTTATGAAACAAGAGAAGAAGCAGAGGAAGGTATGAAAAAATATGAAGAATTAATGGATAAAATTGTGCAAATTATAATAGAAATACTTGCTGATAAGACTTCTTCAAATTCAGTTTATAAAGAAGCTGTAAAATTATTAGGAAGTAAAATAGGATGTGCTGATGATGTACAAAAATATGGAGATATTATGAAATCTTTCTATGATGAAGGTAGAATAACACAAGGGCAATTATCCTTTTTTATTGAAAATATGAATATAGGAAGATGGATATAAATTTATAAAATTGAAGTTCATTTTGCCTTGGAGTATAATGCAGTTGATAGTCCTGCGAGCTGGCACAGCGGCAGTATGTGAGTAAGCACAGCAAAGATAAACCTCAGTAGCAAGCGCATCAAGCGTTTTCTGTGGGACGGAAATGTACCACTTCACGAATGGGAGTATGACCTAAGCGAGCGACCTAATCTCAGTAGAGATAAGGACAATTTGTTAGTTTATGACAAGGAAGAGCCTGTAACTGATAACCTTATCACTTGGGTATTTGATGAGAACTCCTTTGTGCCTGCGGCTAAACTTGTAGGTGATAAATCGTATAGCATCCTCACCGACCATTTAGGAACGCCGTATGAGGCGTATGATGAGAATGGGGAAAAGGTGTGGGCACGAGAATTAGATCTTTATGGGAATGCTATTGCTGGTGATAGCTCGTTTATTCCTTTCTTATATCAAGGACAATACTACGATGAGGAGATTGGGTTAGCTTATAACCGTTTCCGTTATTACTCACCTGATTCAGGTACGTATATTAGCCAAGACCCGATAAGGTTGGCGGGGGGACTGGCGTTTTATGGGTATGTATTCGATTGTAATGGGTGGATTGATCCGTGGGGGTTAGAAAATGTGTATGTTGTGTATCAAGCTCCTGTTTTAGATGCAAATGGTGTACCAACAGGAGAAATATATACGGGAAGAACAAAAGGTATAGGGAGTAAAGATTCTACAGAAGATATTTCAAGAGCATTAAAAAAACGTAAATCAAACCATCACAGAAAAGATATAGGAAGCTTAACTCCTGTTTTTGTAACTGACAACTATAATGCTATGAGAGGTGGCGAACACTATTATATACAAGTAGAGAAAAAAGCTGGAACAGCAGCAGATCAAATTAATGGAATAGCAGATAGAAATTTTGGTATAGATAAAAATGGGAATGCAAAAAAAGGAAATAGATATATGGATGCCTTTTATGCAGAAAATCCAGATTTAGAAAAACTTCACTAATAAGTACAAAAAGATAATATTATGTCAAAGAGAAAAAAATATGGCAACATATATGAAATAAAAATGCCCAATAATAAGTATGCATACCTTTGTTTAATAAGAGAATGTGGTTTTGGTATTTTTGATTATTCCTCAGAAATACAAACTAATAATATACAAGAACTTTTGATAAAAGGATTAAAAATTTATAAATTTGGCAAAGAAACAGCAATCAATAAAAAAATATGGACATTGGTAGGGTATGTTGATTTACAAAAAGAAAATATAAAATGGCCAGATTTAGCTATTTTTATGCCACATAATAAGTTACGTTTTATAAAAGAGTCAAAAATTATGAGTGTAAATGAGGGAATAGTTAAAGTAAAAACTGATGAATATTTGTCTTTGGTCAAAAAAGGTTATATTAATGCTTTTTTTGATAATTATAGGTATTTTGAGCTTTGGCTAAGTAATAATATAGAAAACTATCCAGAAGGAGAAAATATTTTTCCTTTACCTGAAGGATATAATTAGGTAGCTGTGGTCCTATTCTTGGAATACTAATATAGAAGTTTAAAAGAGTGTCGCCAATAACGACAGGGTACATTTTGCCTTTGAGTATGATGCCCTCGGCAGGCGCACGGCAAAGATAAATCTCAGTAGCAAGCGCATCAAGCGTTTTCTATGGGACGGGAATGTACCACTTCACGAGTGGGAGTATGACCTAAGTGAGCGACCAAATCTCAGTAGAGATAAGGACAACTTGTTGGTTTACGACAAGGAAGATCCTATAACAGAAAATCTTATCACTTGGGTGTTTGATGAGAACTCCTTTGTGCCTGCGGCTAAACTCGTAGGTGATAAATCGTATAGCATCCTCACCGACCACTTAGGAACACCTTATGAGGCGTATGATGAAAATGGAGAAAAGGTGTGGGAACGAGAATTAGATCTTTATGGGAATGCTATTACTGGGGACAGTTCGTTTATTCCTTTCTTATACCAAGGACAGTATTATGATGAGGAGATTGGGTTAGCTTATAACCGTTTCCGTTATTACTCACCTGAAAACGGTACTTATATTAGCCAAGACCCGATAAGGCTAGTTGGGAATAACCCTAATTTCTATGGGTATACTTTTGATTGTAATACAGAGGTGGATGTTTGGGGGTTAACGATTGGAGATAGAACATTTAAATATGTAATTCAACAAGGGGATTCGAACGGAGGGTGGGTGCATATTGATCTAAGACATGTCAGTGGAGGGCACTCTAGAGGTGAAGGTGATTTATTTACGAGAGGTACAACAAGAGATCATTTGGAAAAAGCTGCAAATAAAATTGTAAAAAAAGGTAAAAGAATAACTAAGGATATAACTAAGAAAATGCAATCTTTTGAAATGAAAATCAAAATAAAAGGAAATAAGAAAGAGCTTGTCAGAGTTTATGTTGACACCATTGAAAAGAAAATAATTATAATATTCCCTGCTAGAGGAAATGGAAATCACTAAAAATATTATATGACTATTAAATTTGATATTACATCAACATACGATGAAAAAATTTCTGAATTTGAATTAGGAGATATAACTATTCAGCAATCGGAATTTATTATAACAAGCAAAAGGGACAAGGCCCCCTATCAAAATTTTATGCTTTTCCCTACACTGACTAATTTTCTGTATAGTCTGAGAGATAGCATTTCTAAAAATCAAAAGAATATTACGTTTACAGCGTTAGATTCTTCTTTTGAATTTCATTTAGAAATTTATAAAGATATGATTATTTTAGATAAGAAAATAGAAGTCCCTCTCAATATTTTTTTGAATACTGTATATGGAGCTTCAATGAGTTTATATTTAAATTATAAAGGAAAAGTAGATAATAGTAATGGTATTTTAGATGAATTTAAAACAGAATTAGATAGTTTTAAAAAGAATTTTATTCTAAAAGTGAGTTTTTTATCAATAAGGGGCGTATGATGAAAATGGGGAAAAGGTATGGGCACGAGAATTAGACCTTTACGGGAATGCTATTACTGGGGACAGTTCGTTTATTCCTTTCTTATATCAAGGACAATACTACGATGAGGAGATTGGGTTAGCTTATAACCGTTTCCGTTATTACTCACCTGAAAGCGGTACTTATATTAGCCAAGACCCGATTGGATTAGCAGGGAATAATCCTAATTTCTATGGGTATACCTTTGATTGTAATACTGAGGTGGATGTTTGGGGGTTGGATATCCATCATATAATTCCTAATGAAATTTATAAAGAGTTTCGTTCTGATTTTAAAAAAATTAGAAAAGATGGGTATATACAAAACAGATCTACAAAAGCAAAAGATAAAACAAACTTAAGAGATTTAGACAGACCTTTTCATGGTAATCATCCTCAATATAATGATTATGTGAGAAAGCGTCTAAAAAAACTTAAAAAGAAAGGAAATTTTAATATTACAGAAATCAAAAAATTACAAGATGAATTAAGAAAGCATATAGATGATGCCCTAAATTCAGATATGAATTTAAATGATTATTTTAAAGAAGGGAAACATAAGAAAAAGAATAAACATTAATAGTAAAAGTATACATTATGAAGTTTTATAATATAGATATTAACTTAGATCCTAAAATAACAGGAAGAAGAAATGGGAGTTTTGCAGTTGAAATAAAGAAAAACTCATTTGAAAAAGATGAACATAAAGAATATTTCAACAGCTTTTTTGATAGCAACAGTAACGATATAAAAAGGGTTCGTATAGAAACATTCCAACAATTTGATCTAAAAAATTGTCCAAATGTCATCTATTTCCCTATGACTAAAAGTATTAAGAAATTAGATTTTATGTATTACGCTCCTTATGAATTAGGAATTGACTTCTTAATAAGCGAAAAGGTTGTAGATATTATATCTGCATATAAATTACCTATTCACAATAAAATTCCTGTAAAAATTGATACTTTTGATGAAAAATATTTCTTAATAGGTTTTCCTGTATGGAGTTCCAAAGTTCTTGATTTTCAAAAAAGTACATTTTATTATCAAGATAGAGATGTATTCTCTTTTTCAAATTATGAAGATTATGAGAATTTTGACTCTGAATATGGAGATACAACAAAAATAGATTTGTATCTAAGGAACAAAATAGAATATGATATAATTTCTATAGATGAAGCTATTTTTTTTAGTGAAAAGATTGTTGAAGAATTAAAAGAGAATAATGCAACTGGGTATAGAATCGTTGATGGAATTTTAAATATATGATACTTACCTAACATAGAATTAACGAATGATTTTCATCCGATACTTTAGGGCGGGATTGGGAAGCGGTTATCAGCAGTGGGGAGAACCTGCATCGCCACTATGCACCACTTCCTGATGAGGAAGAACTCACTGATATTCCTTTAGAAAGGACAGCACTTTACCTATTTTCCACAAAAATACACAATAGATTATAAACATAGATATAAGGAATAATGAGCGTTTTTTTAATCTTGATAAGTATTTTATTATTTTCTTGTGAAGAGAGTAAAAAGGTAAAATCTAATTTTACTAAGAATACTTTTGTTACTGAGAATGAAAGAATAAAAGTTAATGATTCTTTACCTCTTTTAAAAGACTTTCTATTACTTGAAGATGAATTGCTACAAGAGGACTTGTTTAAAAAGATAGATTTAGTATCTGCTATTCATTATCCTATGTATAAAAAGAAGGATATTGTAAATATAACTCCTAAGATGTTAGACAGATACCTATATGACATTAATCGATTAGATTTGAAGGATAGCATCATCTCTTATGATATAACTAAAAAAGAATATCATCATAAAATGATCCATAGAGAGATGCAAAAATATAAGACCTCTGATTATAAAAATATTATTTATGTAGAGGCTTATCCTAACAAGACTTTTCGACTGGTTATTAATTATTCTTATACTATCCAATTTGGAAAAGGTGAAGAACCAATTAGCGTAGAATCTTCAATATCCTATTCTTTCAAGATAATTAATAGAAAGATAGAGGAATTTGATATACAAGAATCAGGATAAAGCATATCACATACTCTCCTTCAAGTACTTTGGGGATTTTTCCTCATCACGTTGAGATATAGGACATTAGCTTCTTTGATGAAGCCTACTTAAAAAAGGTGAGTTTTACATGAAGGAGAGGAGCTATAATCAATAAAAAAATAGTATGAGTTAGGTGTAAAACAAAGTTCGTGCGAGTAGGGTATGTGTGACAGTTAATTCTTTTTTTCAAATACAAAATTACTAATTTTTTGGAACTCTTATTTTTTATAGAAAAAGTTTAAACGACTTCATTTCTTGTAAACAAAAAGACATCACTCTATATTATTTGATATATAATATCTTTTTTCTAAGTTTAGTTGATAGTAAATTTAAAATTGATATTTGTTAATTTTTATTGCATTTTAGTAAAACTTACAAAGAGTCAAGATATTGCTTAGGTCTTATCTTGTGATATTTGCAGAAAGCTTCCGTGAAGTGGCTGAGATTGGCATATCCGACTTTATAACCTACTTCTGATACCGAGTAGAGGTGGGTAGAAAGCAGTCGTTTTGCCCATTCCATTTTTTCAGATAGGGCATATTCAGCGATGGCTTTTCCGATAACCTGCTTGAAACATTTCTGTAATTTGGAACTGCTCATATTGGCTTCATGCGCCAATTTGGAAATACTCGGTACATTACTGAGACTTTGAAGAATCTGACGACGAACACGGAATACTGATTCAACATCATTTAGGTTTAGGTTGGTAAGAGACTTTACTTCCGAACGTTTTTCGAGCTTTTCAAGAAACATAGTCAGTAATTCCATAGATTTCTCATGCAAGTGAAGCGTTGAAAAAAGATTTTCTATTTCAATGATAGACTTAATATTATCCAAGACTTGCTGCATTGCAGGTGTAATAGTCTCAAACAAATAAAAAGCCTTGTCAGATTGGAGAAGCCGTCCGATATAAGTTTCATTTGCAGTATCAATCTTTTCAATCCATTCCTTATTGAAAGTCAGTGTAATATTTTCATATTGTTTTTTCGATGGAAAACTCCACTCAGTTGGGATGTTGCTTGAGGGCATGAAGATGCCATCGAGTGTATCTATTCCGACTGTTTTTGTACTCGTTCCTATTATCTGCTCGTGTTTATGCTCGTTGATATAAAACATGATAGGAATCCATTTCGAATTTTCTACTGAGCGACGTATCATAGTTATCGGTTCATATGTCACGAAACGGATATAAGTTAGCGTTAGCCATGATAGAGGATAATACTGTTTGAAAAAACCACTACCAATAGAAGGAGGAATGGTAAATTTATCGTTTATTACTGATGTGTCAAATTGCTCAGCAACCATTTCCATCCAATCTTCAGGTTTGTTGATGGCACAAAATTCTATAGTCATTATTATTAATATCTTCTTGCAAAATTATAAATAAATACGGATAAAAAGTTGAATTGTAACAAATTTTTATCCGTATTACTCTTTAAAAAAGAATTAAAACTTCGTAAAGGAAGTTTTTTGATAGGAGTTTACTCAAAAGAGACTAAACTTGAAGGAATTCCTATGGAAGTAACAATGGGAGATTGTGAACATTCACCTGTTTTAGTATTGTAGGTGTAATAACCTGTACCATTGTTACATGTCATTCCGAAGACGATAAAGTCCTTGTAACGAGTTATAGCAAAAGAACCATTACTATCTGTCATTGGCAAATCGAGTTTTTCGATAGTTTTGTTCCAAATGTCGATTTTTACGGGCTGGAAATCTTTCTTCAGTATTCCAAATTCTGTATCTGTTACTTTCACGCAACTATACACAATACCATTACCTGCGTAGAAAGACTTTATCATATACTGTCCGGTTTTTTCTATTCCCTTTATGGTTGTTTTCGATAGGTTGAACAGATAATCGGTATCCCACTTGTCACTTCCCTTGCGGATACGTAGGAAACCTTCCTTATCAGCAACGTTGAAGTTGTCGCCTGCACTGTAAAAGTAGATGTCGCCTCGCTCGTCTATGAATGCGTCAGAATGGCGAAACAATCCGACAATACTTGTGCGATTGTCCTTGATAACTTCTGATTTTTTGGTCTTGAGATCAATGATAGCTACCTCTGCTCCAGTTCCAGGTACAGAGGTGATGAGAGAATTAAGTTGATTGAGGGCAACATACATCTTTCCATCACGAATGACATTACAACCAGGATCAGGGTTGTTGTCTTGAATTGCATAAGCCGAGAGGTCAATTTCATCTTCCTTTTGCAAAGTGGTGGTATTGATTAATGCAATTTTTCCACGTCCATGCAAAGCTACATATGCTCGTTGTTCGTCAACAAAATTGATTTCTCCAGGTTGAGCCATCTGTTCAAAAGTCATTGTACCTGCTTTTATCAGTTCTCCATGGGTACCCCTTGTAAACTTATGTATCTTATCTCCAAATTTTCCTTCGGGTACAAGCACTGTATTTCCCTTAGCAAAGAGATAGCAACCAAAACCGAATTCAAACGACTTTTTGTTGTCGGTAGTTTGAGGAGTCAAATCACTAAATGTCCCTACGTAAGCACTTCTATCCACATGATGTACAAAGGCGAAATGCTGTTGCTCCTCTTGAGGGGTAGTCGTAGGTTCGTCATTTTTGGTACAAGATGCCAGCCCTATGGAGCCGACCAGCATAGCAGAAAAGGCTATGCGATTGAAAATAGGTGTATTCATTATTTATTAAATTAAAAAATCTCTTTTGAGAAAACATATCTAAATTTAAGATGGAATGTCCGTCCTGCCAATGGCTGGCGAAACTGATCCCAAACTTCTTTATTCATCATATTATGACATTCCAAAGCTACAGAATATTTGTTTTTGTAAGTCAATAATAAACCTATGTCATTGACGAAACTACGAGGAATACGTCGTTTCTGCAACTCTGTGAGTTCCCAAAAGTAGAAGAACTCCTCGGTGAATTTTCCATCCCAAAAAGCCTTAATATGCCAATTCTTGAATAATTGGTCTCTGTGATACTCTGCTCCAAAGTTAGCGAACAGATAGGGAATGTTTGGTAGTCTTAATCCTTTTGTTGGATTTGGAGCTTGGGTGCCAGGTAAATAGTTCAAAACATCTCGCAAATCCTGATAAGTCAGGTTTCCGTAAGCATAGACCGTCGGTGTTATATCCAGTTTCAATTCGGTCTCTATCCCTTTGATATGTACCTTTTCTGCATTCACATATCCGGCTGCCATATGTTGTTTCATCAGTTTTATCATATCGCTTACTTGCATATAAAAGCCGTTTACTTCAAATTGTAATCGTGACAGTCCGAATATATCGTTTTTATCTATCAGGAAGCCTAGATTGAAATTGTGGCTTTTCTCAGGTTTCAGTCCGGCAGCAGGAAAGGTGATGATACCATCGCCGAATAACTCTTGCGAATTAGGTAGGCGTATAGCCCGTTGGTAAGATACCTTCAGGTGAAAGCCTCTGAACGCTTCGTACTTCATTGCTTCTATCCAGCCAATTTGCGATGTTGTATTGTTCTTTTTTTTGGGGGCTTCTATCATCTCGTATGAAGTCAGATCCTCTATTTGGGAATGGAGATGGAAATACTTTGCTGAGAACATATTTGTCAGTTTTCTGTCAAAAAGTTTCGTATCCCAAGTTAATCCAGAGATAACACTGGTCTTTTTGCTAGGAAATCCTCCGATGACAAAACCAGCATGTTGACTCGCAATCTCATCATTTGGTTGTCTTTGGGCATAGTTGATAAGTGTGTTCAGGTTCAAACTTTGATTGGCTGATAATTTATAATCGAAATTGATACGTTCATTGATTTCCAAGCTTTTGTCATTTGAATTATGAGGAACCTCTCCCGTTTCTCCCATTCCGTTCGGGCTTGGATATATGTTTCCTTCGAAATCGTAATTAACTTGTGCTATATCTACAAAATTATTTGTCATATGTGAGAGAGAAAGATGAGATTCTAGGTTAAGGCGATCGTTTAATATTCCACTTTTTATCAGTTTGTTTTCTAACATAAACATACCTGATTGGTTTTCGGCATGTTGTATGTTTTTTAAGATACCTTGGATTTCATTGAAACGATTGTAGTAGCCAAACTCAGTACTAATCTCATCAAACCAAAGTTTCGTAAAAGCAATTTTCCCCTTAAGCATATATGATTGGAAACGGTCATGGTCGCGTTTTACCAATAGATTTTCTCTTTCAGGAACTCTGAAAGAATAATCATTTTTTGCGGTAGTATAATAACCTCCCATTCCGATTAAAATGCCACTCTTTGGAAAATTTTTACGAGAGAAGACACTTCCTTTGTGTGTTTGGTAAGAACCAAACTCATACGAGGCATCTAAATAGTCTGTACTAAACTCTTTTGTAACGATATTAATGGCACCTCCCAATCCATCACATCCAAAACGAGCGGGAATGATACTCTTATAAACTTCTATTCTTTCTATAATGTCTATCGGAATTTCATCAAGAGAAAAAGCTCCGTCAGAATTACTCATAGGTATTCCGTCCCATAGAATTTGAATACGGTTGCCTTCCAATCCATGAACAATAATTCTCGAACTGCTTCCTAAACCGCCAGTCTGTCCAACTTTTAAACCTATTGTTTTATTTAAAACGGTTTCTAACGAAATAGATCTGCCTTGAAGCTCTTTTGCATCTATCACAGAAACAGCCTCTGGTGACTCTCTAAGAACTTGTGCTCTTGTTTTTCCAACTATAACTACATCCGCCAAATCTATTGGTTCAGGGAATAGTTTTAAGGTATAATACTTCCGATTTGTAATAATTGTATCAATAATTGTTTGGTATCCTACAAAACTTACCATAAGCATAAGTTTTTGATTGCTTGGTGCACTTAGTCTTGCAATACCCTTATTATCTGTAGTCGTACCATTTGTATATGCTGGAGCATTTAAATTTTTCCATTGTATAGTGGCAAATTCTATACTATTCCCATTTTCTGCATCAATAATTTTTATTTCAATAGGTTGCAGTTGTGCAAACATAGAGTAAGACCATAATAATAGAAAGCTAAGAATAGACATTCTTTTATATAAAGGGGCTATTGAATTGATAGACATATCTTATTTGTTTGTGAAATTCTGTGCAAAGGTACTTATTTGTTGATCAAATAAATACCCCTATTGTTTACACTTATACCCCTATTGTGTTTTTATATACAAGTTGTTGTTTTCAAGTAGTGTAGTACTCAACAATATGTCTACTATACCTTACTTAAAGAAGGTAATATCATAATTGTACCTTCTTATTCTCTCTCTTCTTTGAGGCTATAGGCATATCTTTTCCCTTGTTGTTTCAGTGTATAAGCAACATCATATGAAAAAATATTGAACTTTGATACTTATACTCCTGCTTATAAGGCCCTATATATTTGTTCTATCAAATAATTCTAGAAAAACTATTATACTTATGGTAAAATAGCCTCTTGTCAATATCTTAATAATCAAAGGAGGAATTTGGTTTATTAATACTGCTGAGGCAACATATTATGATGTATTCCATTTCGAAAAAAAAATAAAAAAAATAAATTTGCAGATTTGATAAATTGTTGTACCTTTGCACGCTGTTAGAAATACCAATAAATCAGGGTACTAACACAATTAGGAATGTTTAATTAAAATAATTTAAGTGTGGACACATTAAGTTACAAAACACGCTCAGTAAATAAGCAAGCTGCTGAAAAACAGTGGGTTGTGGTAGATGCTGAGGGCCAGAAATTAGGACGTCTTGCCTCCAAGGTTGCCAAACTCCTCAGAGGTAAGTACAAGCCAAGTTACACCCCCCATGCCGACTGTGGGGATAATGTAATTGTTATCAACGCTGAGAAAATAGAACTTAGCGGACTAAAAACCGACACTAAGGAGTATCTTCGCTATACTGGATACCCTGGCGGACAACGTATTCAATCTTTCAAACAGGTACTCTCTAAGTTCCCTGAACGAATCATTGAAAAAGCAGTAAAAGGTATGCTCCCTAAAAACAAATTAGGTGCTGCTCTTTTCCGTAACCTTAAAGTATATGCAGGGGCTACTCATAACCATGAGTCTCAAAAGCCTGTTTCTATTAACCTAAATGACCTTAAATAATGGAAGTAATTCACAAGATTGGACGTAGAAAAACCGCTGTCGCTCGTATCTATTTGAAAGAGGGAAGTGGTGTGATCACCGTTAACAAGAGAAATTTGACTGATTATTTCAATACCCCTACCCTTCAGTATAAGGTAAAACAACCTTTTGCTTTGCTTGGCATCGAGGATACTTACGATGTGAAAGTAAATGTATATGGTGGTGGTATCACAGGACAAGCCGAAGCCATCCGCCTTGCCATCTCTCGCGCGCTATGCGAATTGGACGTGGAAAACCGCGCAGTGCTTAAGCCTGAAGGCCTTCTTACCCGCGACCCTCGTATGGTAGAAAGAAAGAAATTCGGTCAGAAGAAAGCTCGTAAGAGATTCCAATTCTCAAAACGTTAATATTTTATCTAAAATCATTTATTTATTGCCGTATTCCCCTCTTGAGGAAGTTAGTTTAGCATCCAAATACTATGGGACAAATAATCACCATGTATTGCTAACTCTTAATACGGAACGTAAACTATTAAAAAAATGGCAAATTCAATAGAAGTAAAAGACCTATTAGAAGCTGGGGTGCATTTCGGACACCTTACCAGAAAGTGGAACCCTAATATGGCGCCATATATCTATATGGAAAGAAACGGTATCCACGTGATTAACCTATACAAAACGGCTGCTAAGATAGAAGAAGCCAACGAAGCACTTAAGAAAATCGCTGCTTCTGGCCGTAAAATCCTCTTCGTAGCTACTAAGAAACAAGCTAAGGATATCGTAGCTGAAAAAGCTACTTCAGTGGCTATGCCTTACATCACTGAAAGATGGCCTGGTGGTATGCTTACCAACTTTGTTACCATCCGTAAGGCTGTGAAGAAAATGTCATCTATTGACAAAATGAAAAAAGATGGTACTTACGATACCCTTTCTAAAAAAGAAAAACTACACATCACCCGTCTTAGAGAAAAACTCGAAAAGAACTTAGGCTCTATTGCGGATATGACTCGCCTACCTGCTGCACTTTTTGTAGTAGATACTCTCAGAGAACACATCGCTGTCAAAGAAGCTCAAAAATTAAACATTCCTATCTTCGCTATGGTGGATACTAACTCTGACCCTCGTGAGGTAGATTACGTAATCCCTGCCAATGACGATGCGTCTCGCTCTATAGAGAGAATCCTTACTTATGTAGTGGAAGCTATCAAAGAAGGTCTCGAAGACAAAAAAGTAGAAAAAGCAGAGGAAAAAAATACTGAAAACTAAAATTATTAATTCATAAAGTGATTATTTATAGCTTTAAATAATCACTTTTTTAAAAAAATATACGAGAATATGTCAAAAATTACTGCCGCTGAGGTAAACAAACTTAGACAAGCTACAGGTGCTGGTATGATGGACTGCAAAAATGCCTTAGTAGAAGCTGAAGGGGATTTTGATAAAGCCATCGAAATACTTCGTAAAAAAGGACAAAAAGTAGCTGAAAAACGTGCCGACAGAGATTCTTCTGAAGGAGCTGCTATCGCTAAAGTAAATGCAGCACATACCAAAGGTGCTATCATCTCTCTTAACTGCGAAACTGACTTCGTAGCCAAAAATGAATCTTTCGTAGCCTTGGCCAATGAATTGGCTGAATTGGCGCTTAACTATAATGACAAGGAATCTTTCCTTGCAGCTCCTTTCCAAGGTCTTACTGTAGCTGATAAACTAACAGAACAAACAGGGGTAATCGGTGAGAAGATCGAGATTGGCCAGTTTGAAACCTTAGAGGGTAACTATGTGGATCTCTATATCCACGCAGGTAATAAGATTGCTGCCTTAGTTTCGCTTTCTGCAGCTATCGATAAGGCTCATGAGGTAGCTCGCAACATATGTATGCAGGTGGCTTCCATGGGGGCTATCGTACTCTCAAGCAAGGATTTTGATCCTGCTTTCGTAGCTAGCGAAACAGAAGCACGTATTGCTGCTATCGTAAAAGAAAACGAAGAGCTTCGTCGCCTTGGAAAAACTGAAAAACATGTACCTAAGTACATCTCTGCCCTTCAGCTTACTCCAGAAGTGCTTAAACAAGCCGAAGAAGAAGCCAAAGAAGAACTCAAAGCAGAAGGTAAACCAGAAAAAATATGGGATCGTATCCTTCCTGGAAAAGTACAACGCTTCATTGACGACAATACTACCCTTGACCTAGAAAAAGCACTACTTGACCAATACTACATCAAAGATGAAAGTAAGAAAGTAGCTGACTATGTAAAGGGATATAATGTAGAAATCACAGGATTCAAGAGAGTTTCTCTTGTATAATAGTCTCTCCATATTTTAATTATATATAAAGTAGAAGGAGTTTCCTTAAGTAATTAGGGAAACCCTTTTATTTTAGTTGTTAGCGATTAGTTGTTAGTTGTTAGTGATTAGTTGTTAGTGATTAGTGTCATGTCCTGAAATAGATTGACAAGTATAAATCTTAAAACAAGTATAAAAGGCATGACAAAGAAGCAGAAAGCATTAGTTCGGTACAGTGATTGCTTTAAGCTAAGTATCGTTGAAGAGATCGAGAAAAATGGATTGAGTATAGAAGATTGTCGTCGTAAATATGATATAAAAGGCGGCTCTACAATTCAGAATTGGCTCGAAAAATATGGAAAGAATCACCTATTAAACAAAGTTGTACGCGTGGAAACAAAAGATGAAGTAAGAGAAATTGAGCTACTTAGAAAAGAATTAGCAGCTTTAAAGAAAGCTTATGCAGAATTAGCATTAGAGAATAAAGTCAATCAAACAGTTATT
>NZ_ALNN01000038.1:0-82041 GCF_000293175.1 Capnocytophaga sp. CM59 | reverse complement strand
CTACATCGGCTTTTCAAGAGCGGGAGACGAGGTTCGAACTCGCGACATTCAGCTTGGAAGGCTGACGCTCTACCAACTGAGCTACTCCCGCTTTTTAATACAATATGTCTTTCAAAATAGTGGGGAGAACAGGATTCGAACCTGTGAAGGTGAAAACCAGCAGATTTACAGTCTGCCCTCGTTGGCCGCTTGAGTATCTCCCCTCAAGTTAAAAATCAACAAATAACGATAAACATCGAGCCGGTAGAGGGATTCGAACCCACGACCCCGAGATTACAAATCACGTGCTCTGGCCAACTGAGCTATACCGGCAAAACAAACACTTATACCACAAAAAACAAGCGTCTTTTACTTCTCCTTTGCGAGGTGCAAATATACAACAATTTTTTGTTCTGACAACAAAAAAAATATTTTTTTTCAAAATAAGTTATTAACACCCCATTTATTCCTCTCCGCCCTTGATAAATGAGGGGTGTTGCTCTATGGCTAGGGCTACTTTTTCTACAATTTCCTCTACACTTTCTCTCTCATAATCTATCTCCAAGGGTGGTTTTATGCGCATACGTTGGGTAACACCCTTCTTTTTGACTATTATTCCCTTCTTGTCGAAGGAGCGGCGAAAGCCATCTATCACTATAGGTACTACGATGGGCTTATAGGTCTTGATAAGGTGGGCTGTCCCCTTACGAATGGGTTTCCATGGGGAGGTAGTACCTTGTGGAAAAGTAATCAGCCAACCGTCCTTAAGGGCAATCCCTATATTCTCTACATCTTCTGTCTTGACCTCTCTATGGATTTCCTTGCCCTTCTCTCGCCAAGTGCGGCTGACTTGTACTGCTCCTACATAGGCGAGAATCTTCGGTAGCAGCCCCGCATGCATGGTCTCGGTAGCAGCTACATAATATAGGTTGAGCTTAGGGTGCCATATATAGTTGATATTCTTAAGGCTATCCACCCGCCCACGGAGACTGGCATTGAAGACATGGTACATGGCTACCACATCGGCAAAGTAGGTCTGGTGGTTGGAGATAAAGAGTACTCCCTTATCAGGCAGGGTGCGGATAATCTCCGAGCCATCTATAAGCAAATGATTGAAGCCCCTATAACGGCGATGGGTCAAAGGGCCTAAGATACGTATGATCAGCCGCTTTATCCACAAGGCGTGCCCAAAGGGGTCTTGTTTCCATAGTCTAAATTTCATCTTGTTATATTTTTATTCTCTAAGCCAATGTTCGGGATTGAGCTTATTGGTGTTCTTATAGACAAAGAATTTCATTTCTGTTCGTCCCTCACTATCGGTAAAGATCTTGCCTAAGGGGGTTTTGGCGGAGACTTTTTGTCCCTTACTTACATATACTTGTATGAGGTTATAATATATGGTAATAAAATTCCCATGTCTCACCTGTACCGCCTTGTTGCCGCCAGGCACAGAGATGATAGCCGAGACTTCCCCATTGAACACACAGCGAGCATCGGAGTTGCGCGGTGCCATCAGGGTAATCCCATTATTGTAGTGTTTCAGATCGGGATACACTGGGTCGTCATAGGTGCCAAAGCCTTGGGACTTGTATCCACGCTCAATCGGCCAAATGAGTTTGCCCTTGTTGGCTTCAAAGTCCGAGGAGAGCGCTTGCCCTTCGGGGGTGAGGTCAAAGACCTTATCACTGCTTGTCTTGCCTGAGGTGGTGCCTGTGGTGGTAGTCTTGCCCTTGCCTTTTTTGTTGGCCTCGGCTATGGCAAGGCGAATCAATCGGTCTATTTCTCTGTCTATATTATTGGCTTGTGCCTGCTTTTTCTTTATCTCATTGGCATATTCGCTCTCTTTCTTTTTGATAGAAGCCACTAAACTTTCCTGTGTTTTGCGCTCTTGGGAAAGGCGCTCTTGCTCTTTTTGGTTATCCTCTACGATTTTGCGCTGGTGGTTATACTGGGCAGAAAGTGAATCGGTAAGCTGCTGCATGAGCGTGTTTTTCTCTTGTATTTCCTGGGCTTGTTGCTTTCTGTATTGGCTATATTGTTGTAAATACTTCAATCGCTTGTAGCCTTGGGCAAAACTCTCTGAGGTCAGCAGCAAGAGCCAACGGCTTTGGGGCGAACGTGTTTTATAGGACTGTTCGATCACTGCGGCATAGTTCTTCTTCAGTAGCTCCAACTCTTTTTTAAGGCTGGCTATCTGGCTTTGGTTTTCATTGATCTGCTGGGAGAGCAGGTTGGCCTGATGGTTGGTTACTCGAATCAGCTGGGTACGTGCGGAAATCTTTTCGCTGATCTCCTCTATTTGGGTAGCCAAGCTCTTGCGCTCCTGTGCTTGTTGGGAACGCAGGGCGGACATCTCTCGGATTTGCTCCAAGAGGGCTTTCTTCTGTCGCTCCAGTTGTTTTTGCTTTTGGGAGGTCTGGGCAAAAACGCATGTAAATGAGGTGATGAGTATGAATAAGAGAATACGATGCATTAGGGTTGGAAGGTTAAGGGTTGGTAACCAGCAGGTACAGTATAAGGGAATTTAACAGATACATTACGCTGTAAGTTGCTAAGTTGCAAGTTTAGCTGCACCTGCTCCCCCCCCTGACTGCCTTGTAGCAATAAGGAGAGCGGAAAGAGCTGCCCCTCCACTGTCTGATATGTATAAGCAGCAGAGAGAGAACGCTCTTGTTGAGTTTTTCCCTCTTGTACAATCAGCAAACTATCCATTCTGAAAGCGGTATTGAGAAAGAAAGACAAATCCAATTCGTCCTTTCTAAGTTCCCCCTTGTAGCGCTCCCCGTCAGGAGTGAAGGTTGTGTGTCGGTCACGGAAAAGCAATTGCCCTAAGAGCAAGTTCTCTAAAGCCTCAAAACCAAGATGTACCCCTAAATATTTTTCCGAGATGGAATAATCCCCCTCAAAATACGTATTGTCCAGCTTATTATAGAACTGTACCTTCTCCTTGGTAATCAGTGCCTTGGCCATCCCTAAGGGCGCACTAAGCCAGATGATTTCCCCCTTTTTCATTCTAAAAGACAATGGGATAGCCTGCCCGATCTTACCAACCCTGGAATAAGAAATGGTCAGTGTTCCAGCCAGTGTCTCAAAAGCGGGGAAAGTCTCTTGATGCTTTTCAAGAATTTCCTTTGTCTTGAGACGGCTATCGGCAGTGCCTTGTGTATTAGTTACCTTGGAGGTACGACAGCTTGTTAAAAGCACTGCCAAAAGTGTTATATACGCTAGTAATGATTTCATTGTGTTTTCTACTTTTAAAAGGGTAAAATTACAATATTTTCCTACATGCTTGGAAAATGACTTTTATTTTATCATATATTTAGTTTTTCTTCTGTGTAATTAGCAGCTGCTTTTTTAAGTAATGAGGATATCTTACGCCTTAGCCTAGAGGGAGCCAAGACAACTATACTATTGCCAAAGCCGAGAATAAGCCGCTCTAGCTCGTAATTGTACCGTACCCTGATGCGAAAGACCACCCCGTCCTCCCGTATCTCTACCACCTCTTGAGAGTGGTGAAAGGGCTTGGTGATCACATAATTAGCATTATTATTATCTATCCAGAAAACCACTTCCTCCACGGGGTTGCCACGGGAGAGGGTTACTCCTATGATGTCTTTGAAGTATTCGTTGGGGTCTATATTTTTATCAACATAAGGAATTGGTAAAATATTCACACTTTCCATACGGTCAAGGGCTAAGGTAAGCAGTTCTGACTTGTAAAAAGCAATGAGAAACCACCGATTGTTATACTCCTTGAGAAATTGTGGATGCAGCTCTAGCTCTTGGGCTTGCTTGGCCTTGAACGATTTGTAGACAATTGCCAAAGCCTGCTTATGTAGAATCGCCTGATAGATAGGATCTATATACTCCAATCCCCTAAGGTGCTCGTTTTTATCCATGTGAATAGCGGGTTGCTTGGCGCGGGAGAGGAATATGGAGTCCTCCAACCTATGTACAATACCGCTCATATGCTTAAAGAAAGAGAAATCCTTGAATTCCTTGAGAAAATCCACCGCCTCACGCATACGCTTGATGTCTTCATAGGGAATTTCCGTCTTGGTGATGCTGTATTGGGGATCGGCATAGCGGTAATACTTATTGTCAAAGACCTCTATGGGGGCATTGTATCCGATCTTATCACTGCGCATATTCTGAATATCAAGCTGTACGGTACGCTTACTGACGACACTATCCTTGCCCTCATACTCGGTGAGTGCGTCGGTACAGGCATCGATAAGATCGTCTATCGTCCAAAGGCGTGAGGTGTTTCTCAAGCATTTATCAATCGTTTTATACCGTATCAGTGCATTTTTGTTAGTGGCCATAACAGGTGAAAGAGAGTTCCTAAGGGGCAAAGATAAAAAGAAATTGGAAATATAGCAGTCAATTGGCAGTTTTTTCTTACATTTGTACGAGCAAACGAAGTTATGGACAATATCAATATCATTACCCTCACCACAGATTTCGGAGAGCAGGACTACAGCGTAGGAGCTCTCAAGGGACAGCTCTACAGCCTTATCCCTAAGGCGCGTATTGTGGATATCTCCCACCAAGTGGATCGCTATAGTATCACCGAAGCGGCCTATCTGCTACAGGGAGCTTATCGTCATTTCCCCGAAGGAACAATCCATATTATGGGGGTCAATAATGAACTCTCCGCCGAGCGAGGCCTCTTGCTCTTGGTATATGAAGGGCAATACTTTATCACTGCCGACAATGGTTTTATCGCCCTTTTCACCCGCAATAAGGAGGGAGCAGAGGTCTATCTGCTGGATTTGGAGGATAGGCGCTCTATCTTCCCCACCTTGGCATTTTCCACCAAGATAGCCCAGAGACTCTGCCAAGGGACACCTGCAACGGCATTGGGTACCCCCTATAGTGAACACCTATATATCAGCAACTTTATCCCTAAGGTACGTGCCCAAAGGATAGAAGGTAACGTGATCTATATAGACCATTTCGGCAATGTAGTGTCCAATATCACCGAGGCTCTTCTAAGAGAAGAAGCCAAGGGACGCCGCTTTAACGTGTATTTCCGCTACCAAAGTGTAGATAATTCTTCCGTAGAGGAGATCTGTACCCAATACAACCAAAAGGAGGGCAAACACTCCGCAGGTAATCCGTTCTTAGTCTTCAACCACCTAAAGTATCTAGAGATGGCCATTGACAAAGCCAATCCTAAATCCTTTGGCGGCAGTGCCAGCCTTATGGGTATTCATGTGGGAGATCCTGTAAGTATAGACTTTATATAAAAATAAAAGAGAGCTTTCGCTCTCTTTTACCAATTCTAACCACAAAATCTAATATATGAAAAACAATTTATCTTTTCTCGTTCTTTAACGGTGCAAAGATACAGCGGTTTTTTTCAAAGGCAACAAGTTTTCTATTATTTTTTTCTATAGAAGTATAAGGTTCTTTTATACAATTACAAAGTCAGGGGTTAGAAGTCAGGGGTCTCCTCTTCACTACTTACTGAGAGCTTAAACTTAGGCTCTAGGGTTACTTTTTTGGCTATATAGAAGCCGTCCTGCTTATAGTCTTTATAGACGAGGTAGAGGTTCTTAGTCCCTCTTATCAGTTGGAACAATTCCATAGGGTTCATGGCTCCATAGAAATCACTATAAAGAATAAAATTCTTCATATCCCCTTCATACACCAAGCGTCTTGGATTATCTCCTTTGTCATTGATATAGTAGAGCTCATACGAAGGCCAAGTCTTCTGATCCTCCTTGACATAGCTTTTCTTCAGTAGCCCCCCTTCTACCAAGAATTGTACGGAAAGACTGACTTTATCTTCTTTGTAGATACGATACTTAGCATACTCTATATCCTTCGACATCACCCCCACCGTATCTACTTGGGAATGCTTGTCTATGATGATATAGAGCTCATCCAACTTTTGTCCATAAGTCGTGGCGACAAAACAAAGGAAAAAGAGTATTCTCATTAGTGATTAGTGATTAGTGGTTAGTGATTAGTGGTTAGTGGTTAGTAACTGACACAATTAACAATTAACAATTAACAATTTACAATTATCCTCGTCCTTCTTCAGTTGTGCCTTGAGCGCCTCCAAGGAATCAAACTTGACCTCGTCCCTAATAAAATCTATAAAGTATAGGCGTATTTCTTGCCCATAGAGATCCGCATGGAAATCAAAGAAATGTACTTCTATACTCTCTCCTTTACCTTCTATGGTAGGATTTTTGCCTATGGAAAGCATCCCATAGACCTTTTTCCCCCCGATGATGCTATACACAGCATAAACCCCTATCTTAGGAATGATTTTGTATGGACTCTCCACCTGTAGGTTGGCCGTAGGATAGCCCAAGGTACGCCCTAATTTTTGACCATGTACCACCTTGCCTGCCAAGGAAAAAGGATAACCAAGGTAGTGGGTAGCCGTCTGTATATCCCCTTCGGTGAGTGCGTGTCGGATTTTAGTGGAACTGACCGAGCAAGAATCTACCTCCTGTACGGGGATTTCCTCCACTTGGAAATGGTATTGTGTCCCGAAGGCCTTAAGCTCCTCTATGCCTGCGGCTCGTCCCTTGCCAAAGCGATGGTCATAACCGATGATCACCACCCGTGCTCTGAGCTTCTCAACCAATAAGTTTCGCACATAGTCCTGTGCAGAAAGAGCGGCAAACTCCTTGTTAAAGGGCTGTATGACCAGCTGCTCTATCCCATAAGATTCCAATAGCTGAGCGCGCTCCTCTATGGTTTGGATCAGTGCAATAGGCGAGGAGGGATCAAGCACCATACGAGGGTGCGGAAAGAAAGTCAGTAGCGTAGGGGTGAGTCCTTGCGCTTTAGCTGTAGCTACCACCTGAGCGATGATACGCTGGTGCCCTACATGGATACCGTCAAAGGTGCCTATGGTCAGGACACTCTCCTTTGAGGGGTGAAAATGTGCTATATCAGTTATCAGTTGCATACTTAATTAATCCTCTTTGCTGGCAAGGAATAGGAATTTCTTCTCCTCTGTCGTTAGGCTATCATAGCCACTCTTGGAGATTTTATCTAAGATAGTGTTGACGCGCTCTTCGGCGGCTTGGTTGGGGTACTTACCCGAAGTGCTGGCCTTGGTGTTACCCTTAGGCAACAAGCGCGGGAAGCGTCCCTTGAGATGACATGCATAGAGAAAACCTACGAGCGCTCCCCCCAAGTGAGCTATGTGTCCCCCTGCATTGCCTATGGGAATACTGACCAAATCTATCAGTACCATCAGTGCCCCAATAGACCACAAGGGCAGGGAAAAGACTCCGAAAAGGTATATCCTATAAGAGGGCGTATAGGTAGCCAAGCATATCAGCGGTGCCATAATCCCTGCCGAAGCTCCCAAGAGGTAATCATCATGCCCAGCAAAGGCAGGCAATAGGCTATAGAGCACCATAAAGAGCAGCCCACCTGCCACGACCCCACCTATATAAATCGCTAAAAAACGCTTGGGGGTGAATAAGTTCATAAACAAGACCCCCACGAAATAGAGCATGATCGCATTGAAGACACTATGCAGAAAGCTCGCATGAAAAAAGCTGTAGGTGAGCCATGTCCAAGGTCTTTTGGCTAAAAGCGACACATGCTGCCAAAGCGCCAAATAGTCTCTTACAAAAGGAGTTTCTATCTGCCAAAGAAAAGCAATGAGCAGGGGAATGATATATCCCCCTATATAGGTTATCATCAGTATATAGATGATACTCAGGGAGTGCCTTCCCCATATATTTGCCAGTATTCTATTCATGCTCGGTTATCTTAATACAATCGGCGGTCATCAAATGAGCGTTTTTGCCAGAGCTTCATCAGTACAAAACCGATCAATGCGCCTCCTACATGGGCGAAATGAGCAATATTACTACCGAAGATAGAGACACCTGTTACTCCTGAGAACAAATCCAAGGCGATTAGGATCGGGATAAAGTACTTTGCTTTGATAGGAATGGGCAAAAACATAAGCATGAGTTCGGCATTGGGAAAGAGCATACCAAAGGCTACCAATATCCCATAGATTGCTCCTGAAGCACCTACTGCACGGGTCATATAGGCGGACATCATATCGTTAAAATCTCCTTGGGAGAGTACCTCTTTCCAACGGGTGTCATACATTCCTTTCTTCAAGAGCGCACGTGCTTCTTCTATTTCGAATCCTTTGCTTTGCAAGAGGTCAAGCCCTGTGTGAAACTCATAATAATTTACCCCCATATGTAGCAAACCTGCGCCTAGTCCACAAGCAAAGTAGAAAAGCACAAAGCGGTTGCTGCCAAAATAACTCTCCAAAGGTGCTCCAAAGGAGTAGAGGGCGAACATGTTAAAGAACAGATGTGGAATCGATCCGTGCATGAACAAGTGTGAGAAGAGTTGCCACCAGTGGAACTCTGGATTCTCAAAATAATAGAGCGCGGCCTTGTCTTGTATCACAGGCACAAAGACTGCCAAGATAAAAAACAGCACATTGGCAATAATCAAGTGCATGACTGCCTTGGTTATATTCATCATAGGCAAGGAGGATTAGGAGTGTAACTGCTTGATTTTCTCTGTCAGGCGTGGTACTACCTCAAAAAGGTCGCCCACAATACCATAGTCAGCTGCCTTGAAGAAAGGCGCTTCGGGGTCGGAGTTGATCACGACTTTCACTTTGGAGGCATTCACCCCTGCAATATGCTGGATAGCTCCTGATACGCCCAAAGCGATATAGAGATCACAAGAAAGGGGTTTGCCTGTCTGTCCTATATGTTCGCTATGAGGTCTCCAACCCATGTCGGACACGGGTTTGGTACAAGCGGTAGCTGCTCCTAAGGTATCGGCCAGGTCTTCCACTATATGCCAGTTGTCAGGAGTCTGCATACCACGCCCCCCTGAAACAACTATGGAAGCATCGTCTATAGAGACCTTATTGGTGAATTTTTCAGTGCCTACCACTTTGATTGTATCTTCTGACAAGACAGGAGTAAAAGTTTCCACTTCTGCCTGAACAGGTGCTTGCTTTATCTCAGTGGCATTACCTGCCAAGGTGATCACCTGCTTCTGTGCTAAAGGCAACCAAGCGATGGCTTTGGAGGAAAACACTACCTTCTGTACTTTCCCATCCTTAGGCAAAGAGCTTACATTGGAGATATAAGCCGCCCCCCACTTCACGGCCAATACGGGAGCTAAATAGCGGGTATTGGCGGAGCTGGGTAGCAGTATTGTAGTGGCTTGTTCTTTCTCGGCAGCTTGCAAGAGCAGTGCTACATAGTGCTTTACAGAGAAGTCTCTCAGCTGGTCGGAGCTTACCGAGAGTATCTTGTCCGCTCCATAGGTTTGCAATACGGTAACATCGGCAGCATTGACAGCAAGGGCTACCACCTTGTCGGACATGGCCTTGGCATAGGAGAGCGCCTCCAAGGTCTTCTTAGAAAATTGTCCTTCGTTATGTTCGGTATATACTAATATCATGTCGGGAGATTAAAATAGTTTTCTCTTGTTGTGTAGTTCGTCAATAAGCTCATCAAGGTTATCAGGGGCAATCATCTTGACAGGGGCTTTTTCAGCTGGTTTTTCTAAGTGGTCAATCACCACCTGAGTGGTAGCCTCCACCGCAGGGCGTACTTCCAAAGGTGCCTTGCGAGCGGCCATGATGCCTTTCATACTGGGGATACGCATCTGCTCTTCGGGAATGAGTTCTTTCTGAGCGGCTATGACCACTGGTAGAGGCACTTCCAAGAGTTGCTTACCGCCGTCTATCATACGACTAATTTGCGCTTTGTCGCCCGCTACAGAAAAAGCGGTTACCTCATCTACAAAGTTCAGATCAAGCAAAGCAGCCAACATACCGCCGACCATACCGCCATTGTAATCCAAGGATTCGCGCCCGCAGAAAATAGCATCGTAGCCCTTAGCCACTGCGGCCAACTGCTGTGCTACAAAGAAACCATCGGTAGCAGTAGCATCGATACGCATCATTTGGTCTGCCCCATAGGCAAAGGCCTTGCGCAAGACAGGTTCGCTATCGGAAAGCCCCACATGCACCAAGGTAATATGAGCGCCTTGCTCCTCCTTGAGCTGCAAGGCGCGTATAAGAGCAGCCTCGTCGCTGGGGTTAATTATAAACTGCACTCCAGCAGGGTCAAAAGCCTTCTGGTCAGCAGTGAAATTTATCTGTGAAGTGGTATCAGGTACCTGATTGATGCATACTAATATCTTCATGAAAATATTTTTTTACTTAAAAATTAATGACTTGTGACTAATGACTAATGACTAGTGACTAATAGTTCTCTGATTATTAGTCACTAGTCACTTGTCATTAGTCATTATCTTACGATTTCGGAACCAATGACTTATAGAACACAAAGCCAAAGCCAAAGGTAAGCATCAAGTGGAAGGGGAACAACCCGAAGTCATTGAGCTTGATGCCGCTATAGAGTCCAAAAAGGAAATAGCACATAAGCAAGAACTCAAAAATCACATTGACTGAAATCTTGTTATTTACATATTTGTTGCCTTTCCAAGAGTCTTTCAGCGAGCTGATATTGAACTTAGGGGTGCGGACAAATTCGGTTTTCTTGCCCCAATAGCCCTGCAATACGGCCGATACATTGTGCCATGAAAAGCCCAAAGCCACAGAGAAGAAGCTCAAGAATAGAGTTACATAATCTATAAAGTCGTCAAAGGTCTTGCCCTGTATGTTCTTATAAGTAATCCAATAACAGCTAAAGAGGATGATGGTACTAGCGATAAAGAAGCTAGTGAGCTTGAACACCCAAGAAAGATGCGGATAAGCATCCTTGATGTACATCATCGGTACACTTAGGAGCGCCACAATAAATACATAGAGGAACATGGAGCTATTGAGCAGGTGCATCACCCCATGGAACTTAGTCTTCCAACCGATATTCTTGGAGGCTAAGATATTGCGAACCGACTTGCGGAATACCTCTGCCCCACCCTTATTCCAGCGGAACTGTTGGGAGCGTGCCGCAGAGACAACCACTGGCAATTCAGCGGGGGTTTCCACATCTTCCAAGTACTTGAATTTCCAGTTTTTCAACTGCGCACGGTAACTAAGGTCTAAGTCCTCGGTAAGGGTATCCCCTTCCCAGTTACCTGCATCCAAGATGGTTTTCTTTCTCCAGATACCAGCCGTACCATTGAAGTTGATAAAATGGCCTTTGCTATTGCGTCCCACCTGTTCCAAAGTAAAATGGGTATCAAGGGCAAGAGCTTGTATCTTGGTGAGCAAGGAGTAGTTACGGTTGATGTGTCCCCAGCGGGTCTGTACCACTCCGATTTTTTCATCCTTGAAATAAACAACCGTCTGTTTGAGCCAATCAGGCTTAGGGAGGAAGTCAGCATCGAAGATAGCAATGAAATCACCTTTGGCAATAGCAGTACCATACTTGAGGGCACCTGCCTTAAAGCCTTCGCGTTTTTCACGACGGATATGCACTATATCGAGGCCTGTTTTCTGTAGGCGCTCTATGATGCTTGCTGTCTCGGCTACCGAATCATCGGTAGAGTCGTCCAAAACTTGGATTTCCAATTTGTTCTTAGGGTACTCCAGCTTGGCAATATTTTCCAAGAGGCGAGGTACCACATACTTCTCATTATAAATGGGAAGCTGCACCGTCACGTAAGGAATCTCATTGGGATCCAAGAGATTGAATTTTGGTGCTTCACTGTTCTGCTTCTTATTCTTTAGATAATTCACCGAAAGGTTCAGTATCGTAAGGCTATAAAAGAAGATCAGCAATAGTGCTAAACAATAGATAGCCACTACTGTATAGGTTATGATAAGTCCTAAATCCATATGAAAGTGGTTTTAAATCAGGGGGCAAAAGTACGCATTTTTTCTAACAAAACAATGTTAAATGTTATTTTTTTGTGAAAAGAAAAGTTTGTGACGCAAGAGGTCTATTCTTTAGGGGCGTTTTGGCAATTTTCCACACATTTGCCCTCTCTATCTATATAGAAAGACTTGCCTTGATAAAAAACTTCAACTGCCGCTTTCTCACTGTGCGTGGGCCATATCTTGTCAAATTTTATGGGAAGCAACTCCTTACCCTCAAGATTATACAATCCCACTTTCCCCTCACGATACACGGGTATAATGCCTTGCTCTAAATAATCTTCTATTTCTATATGAGTATAAAAATTCTCTGGTACTATTACTTTGCCTTCTTTGGTAAGTACGGAAGAGAAAAACTCTCTCATAGTAAGGAGTATGAAATCTCCTCCCTTCAGCTCATTAGGTATCAACCTATCATATATCACTGGGATTACTTCTTTACCTTTTAGGTCAAACATCCCTTGCTTGCTATCCAAAACTACAAAGGCATGATTAAAAGCCACCCACACTTGGGTGAATTTGGCAGGAATCACCTCTCTGCCTCGCTTGTCTACAAGACCTTGTAACCCGCCATTTCCTACCACTGTAAAGTTGTCAGTAGTTTTACCTATGAACTCATAACGAGACCGCCAGCCTTTTTTGGGTTTTTGAGCCTTATCTTTTTCTAACTGTTCGCAGTCTCTCACACAATTACCTGTCTTGTCTATTACAAAGCTTGTTTCATAGATTGATACATAGGTAGTTCCTTTTTCAAACCTACCTGCATAAGAATAAGCAAAAGGAATGACCACCTTTCCCTCCGTGTCTATATACCCCCATTTGCCCTCTTTCTTAACAGCAGCTAAGCCTTCACTAAATTTCCCGGCATTTTCATATACTAAGGGAACAATTTCTTTGCCTTGAGGATTTACAAATCCTTTCTTATCATCCTTAGTAACCACAGAAAAACCTTCTTCAAAAGGCTGCGCATCATCATACACAAAGGAGGTAAGAGGCTTGTTTTTCTTATTGATAAAGCCCCATTTGTCATTCTTCTTCACGGGGACAGTTCCTTGTTCAAATGCCCAACCATCGGCGTATTGTAACGGTATAACCTCCTTGCCTGTGGCATCTACATAACCACACCCTGCATTTCTTTTATAAACCAAAGCCATACCATCAAAGAATCTACCCACGGAATCATACTTGATAGGCACGACTATTTTGCCTGTCTTGTCAATAAAGCCTTTCTTGTCTGTTTCCACATCTTGTACACTGAAAAATCCTCCTACACAGAAGCCTATAGACTTATATTGGCAAGGCACGATAAACTTTCCTTTTTTGTCAATAAGCCCATATAAGTCATTACGAACCACACGGCTCACCCCTTCATCAAAAGAATAGGCTTCATCAAACACAGCAGGGATTACCAGTGTTCCTTTTTCATTTACAAAGCCCCATTTTTTGTTATGGAGCCATACAGCAGCCAAGCCATCATGAAAATCATCCACTTGCCTATACTCATCGCGCCATGGCTCATTCTGAGCATGCAGCGAAGAAAGCAAGAAAAACAATAGAAAACTAAGAGTGTATTTCATTTTTATCTGTTTAATGTGACAAATGTATAACTTTTATTGCAAACAATGATGCCTTATCTAAAATTTAACTTTTCAATACATTTTACAAAAAAACAGACTCCTTCCTTCTTACGAAGAAAGGAGCTGCCAAAATAATTTTAAAACTTATTTATTATGAAAAACCTTTACTATTTTTGGTATTTGGCATATTTGCTCTTGAACTTATCTATACGTCCTGCGGTATCTATAAGTTTGGCTTTTCCTGTATAATAAGGGTGTGAAGTACGAGAGATTTCCAATTTTACCAATGGATACTCTACTCCTTCTACTTCAATAGTTTCTTTTGCTTCAATGGTTGATTTAGTGATGAAGATATCGTCATTGGACATATCCTTAAAAACAACCAAACGATAATTTGCAGGATGTATTTCTTTTTTCATGATGTCTAAATATTTCTTCTGTTCGTTTCAGGGCGCAAAATTACTACTTTTTTTTGAATTGACAAATAAAAATACGTTTTTTTATTAACATTGCTAGTGTTTAATCACTAATAGTCAGCAACTAACGTAAATACAAAAAAGAGCAATTATCATAACATGTTGTCATTCAACACACTACATCAATTCCTTTTCGCTTTTCACTCTTCTCTTTTCACTTCTGCTAACTCCTGAAGTAGTGTCCCGAAGGAGAGTACTTTCTCTCCAAATTGCTCATAAAGAGCACGCCTATAGGTAGGCTCCAAGGCGGACTGGAAGTGAGCAACCACATTGCTGTCCTCTGTCTCGTATTGCAGGCTAAAGGCTTCACTGTCAGGATGGTCTATGTGTATTTTTAGGAGCTTCACTTGGGAGAATTGGCTCTGCTCAAGCCACTGCGGCATGTGCTCACCTATCCAAGCCTGCCACTGAGCAGATACCTCTGGGGCTATGTGATAGGTTACATTGTAAATATACTTCATAATAGCATTGTTTCTTATAAGTTCCACTTAAGCCCTACAAAGTAAGTACGACCAGGGGTTATACTCGAATAAAAGCTCGTTGTCGGGGTTACATAGTCAAAGAGATTATCTATTCCCGCATTGACCACAAAGTGATAGGGGAGCTTCTTGGAGAGCTGCAACCGCCATATACTATAAGGGGCATAGTGGGTAAAAGTATCTTTTTCCTCGTAGATGTCCGAACCACTGACCCACTTACCGCTGAGAATTATATTGGGCAAGTACTTCAGCTCGGACTGCTCTACATACTCCACCTTAGCGGTGAGGGTATGCGGACGTGTGTCGGACTCACTATTGCTGGTGATATAGTAGGCATGAGACCCCTTCAGACGAAAATACTTACTCGGACGATAGGTTGCTGAAATTTCGGAGCTTATGATGTCCGTATTACCCTTGAAATTGACATAACGAATGGTATCATTGGACTGTGTCCAGCGGTAAGCAATCTTATCTTTCACCTTGGAATATTGGGTCATGGCCGTGATATTCCATTTTCTCGCATTGAAATCCACCGAAAGGGTAAAGTTATTACTCGTCTCAGGCTTTAAGCTCTTGTTACCCATAATCTGGAAGCCCCCACCCCATGGGTGAAACCAATTGGTATAGAGTTCCTTGAGCGTAGGCGAGCGAAAGCCAGAGGAATAGCCCCCACGCAGGGTAAAGGCATCCACCTTGAACATACCCGAAAGGCGATAAGTCAGGTATTCCTTAAAAAGAGAATGGTAGTCCATACGTATCCCTGTAACCAAGGTAAAAGCATCGGAAAGTGCCCATTCCTGCTGGGTGAAAGCGGCATAGTTTTGGGCATTCTTCTTGGCCTCTTCCCCTGAGTTGGTAAAGCGAAAGCTCAATAGCTCATCGGAATTGACCTCTGCCCCTGCCACCAAGGCATGTTTGTCATAGAGCATTTGGTTATACTGTCCGCCTATCCTAAGAATAGAGTTCTCATAGCTCTTTTCCTTTTCGTTGAGCAGCACATAGTACTTATATTTGTCATAGCGATCGTAAGCAGCCGAAAGGCTTAGGGTCTTACTATCACTGATTTTGTAATCCGACTTGAGTGCCCCTGTATAATTATAATACCTATCTCTGAGCTTCTTAGAACTCTGTGTCCCCGCATTGCGTTCGCTAAAATAATAGCTGGGTGCCAAGGAAAGATTCCACTTAGGCGAGAGGTCAAAACTTAGCTTAGGCGTTGCCCCATAGTTGGTAAAACCAGCCACATTCAGTTCTCCTTTTTCGGAGAGGATCACCGAGCCATTCTTATACGTCTTGAGGGGTTCCTTATCAGTAAGAACATAAGGCTCCCTTAGGTTATAGAAAGAGGACAAGCGGAAGCTACCCCACTTCTGTTTGGTACCCACCGAAAGATTGGTTTTGTGGTCTTTGTTGGTATTGTAGAGGTAACTGGCACTGAGTTCCAAAGGCTTTTTGGTATCTTTGGTAATGATATTAATCACTCCCCCCAAGGCATTGGAACCATAGAGCGAAGAAGATGCACCCTTGATAATCTCAATACGTTCAATATTATCCAAGTCAATACGGTCATAGTCAATATTGTCAAAGGTCTCCCCTGCCATACGCTCCCCATCCATGAGAAAGAGCACATACTTACCTCCGAAGCCCATCATATTGATATTGGGCATACCACCGTTGTAGGTAAAGTTGATTCCAGAAAACTCATTCTCCAAGAAAGACTGAAAGTCAGGCGCTTGTGATTTTTGAATATCCTGAGCGGTAACCACTTGCACCGTGATGGGCACATTCTTAAGATTGCGTTCGGTACGGGTAGCCGTTACTACCACCTCGCCCACCTCTATTTCTTTGTTCTTACAGAGAGCAAAGATATAGTTTTTTTCATTTCTTTTGAGAGACACCTTAAAGAAATGTCCTTTGTAGTCATCTTGAGTTACATAAAAATGATGTGTCCCCTTGGGAAGGTCTTGGAAGGTAAACTGTCCTTCGGCATCGGTGCGTACCGTCTTTTTTAGGGCAACCAGCTCCACCGTAGCTCCCGAAAGAGGTTCACGGGTTTGGCAATCGGTAATGATTCCTGTAAAGGAATACTGCCCTCTTACCACCCAAGCAAAGAGAAAAAGACCTATAAATATAAGAAATCTTGACATGATTAAGGTATTATTATTGCAGCAAAAAGAATTGCTATACAAGATTAAAGAAGTATAGCAATTCTATTATCAACATTTAGAGTAGGTTCTTTTAGAATTTTCCATCCTCACTAAGGATATATTGGAAAGACGGACAATTTGCTTGTACTTTATCATTATAGAAATCTGTTACTTGGAACTTAGCATAAGCTCCTTTGGCAGTTCTGATAACATAGACAAACTTAGTTGGGGCATATACACTTGGCCATTTTCCGCCACTGCTTTGTCTATTATTTGGATTAAGGCTTACAAAGCCCGTCTTGGTATCAAAGCCTCCTGATAGAAAAGCGGAAAAAGTATCTTCCTTCTCTGTTAGGTTGGGGTAACTCCCATAGGACATTATACCTTTGACATCTTGTATATACTCACTGGGCAGGGTAGCAATGGGTGCTGAAAAGTCATCTCCTTCGACTTTCGCTACTCCCGCTTTCCCTTTGCCTGATGCGCCACCATTGAGCTTGGCAAAGTAAGCAAAAAAAGCGATATCCCAATCCAAACTATTTTGTGGATCGGCAACCTCTACAATAGCATTTTTTTCAAATGAGTAATACACCCATTTTTCTTGCCTTGCATTGAGGTTCTTCTCCTGCTTTACTCCGGAAGGTCTCTTCTCCTCTTTTTCGTCCTTACTACAAGAGGTAAGGGTAAGGAGTCCTACTAACAAAGTAGCGAACAATGACTTTAGTTTCATGGTTTTTCTGTTTTATTCACTTACTGTTTTGCTCAATTGGTATTTTAGCTTAGGGAAGCCAGGCACTTTTTTATCTCCTACTTGGTTATAGAAGTCAGTCACCTGTATTTTAGCATAAGTACCATCGGCAGTTTTGATCACATATACCCATTCGTTAGGACCATATACATTTCCATATTTAGCTATATTAGCAGGGTTTAGACCAATTGCCCCTGTTGTAGAACCAAAACCACCTGTAAGTATAGGAGAAACATTTTCTTTACTTGAGCTTCCATCACGTGAAGTGAAAGTAACTTCCTTGTCTTTTTCAAAGCCTTTTTTAGGAGCTTCAGTTACCTTAGTGAAATCTTTTTCTTCTGTTCTGAACACCTCTGCTTTTCCTTTTCCAGAGGTTCCTCCATTGAGTTTTACATAGTATCCCTTAAAAGCAATATCCCATGTAAGGTCATCAGCAGGCGTAGCAGGGGTTACTTCACCATTTTTTAGGGAGAAATATTTCCAATCTCCTGTAGCATCAAGTTGTACTTCTTTTGCTTCATTGCCTGCGAAATCCAACGTTACTTTTTCCACTGGTTTAGCAGTTTCTTTTTCAGTTAAGAAATCATAAGTAAAAGTAATAAATCCACTCTTATCAGGTTGGTCTGACTTTGTGTAACTTGTCAATTGGATTTTCACATACTTATTGCCTTTGGCTGTTTTAATTACATATACATACTTGGTAATATCAAAGTGAGGGGTGTTTTCTCCTTGTTTAGGACGGTTATAATTATACCATCCTTTTGAATTTTCTACCATCACAGTTCCTGAAATCACAGGGTTTTTTTCCACTTCAGTTATAGAAGGTTGTGTCTGTCCAGGCGCAGGACGTCCCACTTCTGTAAATTTCTTATCTTTCTCATATCCCTCTGCTGGGGCTTTGGTTACGGCAGCGAAATCTTTGCTGTTGGTATTAACTACTTCAGCCTCTCCCTTACCTGATACACCACCATTGGTACGGATATTATAGCGGTTAAAAGCGATATCCCAATCATCATCGGTAGTTTTAGGGTTAGTAATCTCTACAACAGTACCTTTTGTGAAAGAGAAATAAACCCATTTTTGCTGATCAGAAGCATCTAAATCTTTTACTTCCTTAGCACCCTGAGGGGCAGGCGCTGGAGCTGGATCTGGTTTTTTATTATCCTCTTTACTGCAAGAAGTAAAGGCTACGAATCCTGCCAAAAGCGCAGGAGCTAAAAACTTTAATTTCATCTTAATCTAATTTTAATTGTTTTGCGAGTGCAAAGATACGTTTTTATTTAGAATAAAACAAAATAATTTTAATCGTTAGTAATTAGTGGCTAGTAATTAGTATTTATAGTGCTGAAAATCAATAACTAACACATATAACCTAATCACTAGCCACTACTCTCTAAAACTTCACATAACTAAAGGCGGGGTAGCCTCCTTTGCCTTTATCGCTTGTATATCCTGTAAATTGTAGTTTAAAGGGTGTCCCATCAGCGGATTTTACTACATATACATACTTAGTTATTTCATAAATATCCCCCTTACCAGTCGTCATATTGACCATATCAATAGTTACATAACCCGTTGTATTAACCCCCTTCACTCCTCCTGAGATAAGCTCACAGAAAGATTCTTTGGTAGGTTTGGGAGGCATTCCCAATAGCATAGTACCTTGAGCATCTTTGCTATACCCTGAAGTAGGTACTTGCTTTACTTCTTCCAAGACAAGTTTGTCTGTCTTGACAGCCTCAGCCTGTCCCTTACCAGAGTCTCCTCCGTTGAGTTTTACATAATAGCGATTGAAAGCGATGTCCCAATCCAAAGAGGTCGTCGGGTCTTCCACCGTAATTTCCTTTCCTTTGGCAAAGGAGAAATACTTCCAATCAGCCCCTGAGGCATCTACCACCGTTGTAGAAGTTTTTGTTTGTTCTTTGTTTTCGTCTTTACTACAAGCGGTAAGGACGACAAACCCTGCTATCAAAGCAGGCATTAAGAATTTTGCTCTCATTTTTATAGTATTTAGTGATGATGAGCAAAGATACGTTTTTATTTAGACTTAAACAAAATAATTTTAGCCATTAGTTATTAACGTGAATCAACAGTTAAAAATATCTGTATAATCTAATTCGTTGAGACGCAATAAATTGCGCATTAGATAGTTAGCAAATAATATTTTAACTATTGATTCGAATTCGAAACTCAAAACCTATTCTACCCTAAAGTATTCCAACAACAACTTATATTCGTCTTGTGCTGCAAGGCAGGTATCTAAGAGAGGATTATATCACTGATTGTAAATCACTTAAAAACATATTCTCTCTTATTCTTCTAATAAATTTTTCTTTTAACATTACGTTTTATTAGAAGAAAACACCTAATATACAACAACTTACATTCTCGTCTTCTAATAAATTTTATTTGGGTTCTAATATTTATTAAAAGACATTTCAAAAAGGACATTAAGAGAGGTCTATATCATTGATTACAAACGAATTAAAAATATATTCTCTCTTATTTCTCTCTTATTTCTCTCTTATTTTTTATCTTAGTTCTCATTTTAAGAGAGACTTATACCACTGATTATAAATGATTTAAAAACACTCTTCTCTCTTAAACCTTATTACTCCCATCTATTTTTAAGAGAGGACATGATTAGAAATTAATTTAAAGTCCAAACAGAATTGGTAAACCCTCCCATGTTCTTTATTTTCCCCTCTTTTCTAAGTTCAGTAAGCAAATTTCCTATTTTATTTTTCTTCTGTACGTCTGTCAGTATATCAGGAAGTTTCTCCCATAGCAGCTTATTAATCTGTTGGGTATCTTTTATATTCATAGTGTCATTGGTCGTTGGTCACTTGTCACTATTTTACTTGCTTCTCTTGACAAATTCTCTTACCAAGGCCAAGACCTTCGGCATAGCGGCATTTACGGCATTGAGTACCTCGGTATGAGACACATTGGGGGAGATGTCCTTACCGCCCAAATCCGAGATGATAGAGAGCGCAAAAACACGCATTCCTTGATGACGGGCAACGATGACCTCTGGTACAGTGCTCATTCCCACGGCATCTCCTCCTATGGCTCGTACCATACCATATTCTGATGGCGTCTCAAAGGTAGGGCCTTGCAAACCTACATAGACACCCTTCTGCAATTGGGTACCTTGCTCCATGGCAATAGTCTCGGCCAAGTCAATCATTTGGCGATCATACGCCTGACTCATATCGGGAAAGCGGGTGCCAAACTTTTCTAAGTTCTTACCTCGCAAGGGGTGTTCTGGAAACATATTAATATGGTCACGAATAAGCATAATATCCCCTACAGAGAAGTTGGGATTAACGCCTCCTGAGGCATTGGAGACGATCAATTTCTTGATGCCTAAGAGATGGAAGATACGGATAGGAAAGGTTACCTCTGCCATAGGGTAGCCCTCATAGTAGTGAAAGCGGCCGCTCATCAGTAGGACATACTTACCTCCTAAAGTACCATATATGAGCTTGTTACCATGTCCCTCCACGGTAGATTGGGGGAAGTTTGGAATCCCAGCATAAGGAATTTCTACAATAGGAGCTATCTCGTCCTGCAAAGAAGAAAGGCCTGAACCGAGTATAATAGCAAACTCTGGAGTGCCCTCGGTGATAAATTGTCGGATATAATGAGCCGTCTGCTCGTATTTTGTGTACATAATATAAAGATTTTAAGCCACAAAGATACGGCATTTTTAGGGATTTTGCAAAAAATAAATGCTCAGGGTTATCCTGAGCATTATAAGTGTTATTTTAGAGTGCATGACCTTTGCTAAAGAAAGGTGAGGCACTATTCTGGGCACAAAGATATAATTTTTCTACTCTAAAAACAAGAAAATTATAATTTAAATTTCATCTTTTCTTCTATAATAGATTTAACTATTTGATTATCTGCGTTTCTATTTAGAACCTCCCATATACTCTTTAACATATCTTCTTTTCTTGATTTAGATATCTTCCCCAGTATATAAGCAATTACTTTTACACAAGCAGACAACGAATGGTTATCTCTTTCAAAAGAAACCTCTGGAATAGAGGAGATTCCCTTAGGTGTATTAAAGTCAAATAAAACAGACGAATGAGCACATGTATTCCTTACCAATACAATAGTTTCTATAAAACTAATGAATTTTCTAACCTTTCTTATTCCATAGATATTAGATATCCTTTCTTTTATATCCTCTTCTATAAGATTTTTATATATCCTCAATATTGTCCCAAAAGAGAAAAACTCTAATGTTTTCCATGCCGGTGCATAATTTTCGTCAGGATACTTAGAATGATGTTTTTTAATTGGACTATTATTTCTTATAAAATCCTTATTATAAAACTTATCTATATCATCAATGAAGTTCTGAGAGACTACTTCGGTATCTACAAACCAATTAGGAGACGACTTGTATTTATTTGATACATAATAAATTAGCTTTGTTCTAAAATTTATTTCAATCCTATTGATGTATCTCATCAAAACATTGCGCAAATCCACATCCAAATAATATAAAGCTATTATATCCGAGAATTTCGTATTAGGAATAAAAATATGATCCTTATTAGAAAAAGGACACCAATAGAAGCCTAATCTATAATATCCAATATCTAAGAGCAGTTCTTTCACCTTCGTTATCTCTATATCAAGACACATTCCTCTTGATTGTAGTTTTTCTATTTGCTGATCTAAATTTGTAGCTATATTTCCCATAGGATTTCCTTTACATCTACAAATATACGATTTCCCTATGAACTTGCAAAATGATTTTGAATTTTTATCTTTGAGTTTTCAATTCCTCCAGCTCCTTTTGCAGATAGGCGATAAGCCTGTCTTTCTCAGCCAAGCGTTTTTCATACTGCTCTATCAATTTTTCTGAGAGCTGATTAACCACATAACCTCCGCTATATTGGCAAGAGGTATTATTGTTATTGATGACGATATGGTCGGTTTTGAGGAGTTCTTCGGGTTGTATTCCAAAGAATTCGCAGATGGGCAGGATATAGCCTGCCCATGAATTACTTGCACCGCTTTCTATACGTGCATAGGTAGATTGGGACACATGTAAGAACTCCGCCACTTCCTCTTGAGAAAGGTTTCTACTTTTGCGGAGGTTTTTGATTTTCTCGCCTACTATTTCGTTCATCTCTTGTATTTTCATGCAAAAATAGGGTAAAAATATCTATTTTCGGCATAAACAGCTGATTTTTTTCATATTATTTTTGTAGAATAATTCTACAGAGGAAGTTTCCCTTTGTATCTAACTTATTATCAATAATTTAATTTTTAAATCGTATGAAAAAAATTTTAGCTTTTTTAGCCCTTGGGCTGCTTTTAGGCGCCTGTTCCGACAAACTTACCTCCTCTAAGGCGGAGAAATTAATCCAAGAATCCCTTGGGAAAGAACCTATCGAAGATAATGTTGAGATAAAAATAGGAGAAGAGGTTCGGTTTTCTTATTATGATTTCATTGCAGAAGAGCGTCCTTATAATAAACTTAAGGAGGATGGAATGATAGAAATGACATTCATAAGAGAAAAACCATGGGATGATGATAAATACTACTCTGTTCAACTTACAGACAAAGGAAAAAAATATCTCACAAATCTTGAAGTTAGAGAGGATAAATATAATAATTGTAAACTCTATACTATGAAATCTCATTCTATCCGTTTCAATAAAGTTGAGGAGATTCATCTTATACCTGAACGTAATATAGCATATGTAAAAGCATCTTTTAAAATAGATACAACTCCTTTCTTTGTCTTGAAAGGGCTAAATAAAGGTCTAACATCGGAGCGTGAACATATAGAAAACGGACTGGTATATAAATATAATATACCATTCACAAAACTTGAGGAAAAAGGTTGGAAAGTTGAACCTATTCACTTCTATTTTTGATTCTTATATATAAATCTAAAACATAAACCCTTTATATCATGAACTGTTATAATCACATTGATCAACCTGCTGTAGGTACCTGTATAGACTGTGGAAAAGGACTTTGTAGCGAATGTGCTCATAAGTACACCGACCCTATCTGCGATTCCTGTAACCTGAAGCGTATCCGTAAAGAGAAGTCCGAGATGATAAAGCGATGGGCTATTATCCTTATTGTGGCCTTTTTCATGACTGTTTTTTCTTGTAATATAGAAAAAGACAAAGGTACTGCTCTTTCTACAGCTGCTCTTATAGCTACATTTTATGGAGGTATAAGTATCCAATATGGATGGAGAGCTTTAAATTCTATCACACCTTCTATGTTTTTAGTACTCCCCATTGTTGGTTGGTTTATCTATTTTGTAGTGAAAGCCGTTATATCTGGTCTTATTGGGTTCTTTATTACTCCTGTAAAAATATTCCAAGATATCAAACGTTATTTGGAACTTAGAGAGATTCTTAAATATACCAACGGATAGTAAGTTTATAATACCTAAACAAACACTATAACCTATGAGAAAGTTATTCCTTCTATTCGGCCTATTCTTTCTATCACAGATAGGCTTCTCCCAAAACAAAGACTGGGAAAAAATAATTGTTACTAAAAACCCTGAAGATGTAAAGGGTTTACAACGCTTAAGGGAAGTATCCGCAGAAGCAGCTCGTTTCTATGGAAAACAATCTAAGCTACGTGATGAAGCTACCAAAAAACTCAAACAAGAAGCTGCCAAACTTGGGGCTACCGCAGTACTTCTCTCTGTAGATGAGTTTACCATGAGCCCTATCAATAATGTCAGTATGGTCGGAATGTGCTTTACCGATGGAAGTGTCCCTGTAAAAGAAAGCACTGCTACAGAAACTGCCAATGATAAGGAAATCATCCTTACTAAAAACCCTGATGACATCAAAGGACGTACCCGCTTAGGTGATGTAAAGGGTGAGGCCAGCCAACTCTTTGGAATGCAATCCAGATTGAGGAAAGATGCTACCGAGAAAATGAAAGAACAAGCTAGCAAACTTGGTGCTACAATCATTCTTGTTACTACGGATAGTTTCACTATGACACCTGTCAATAACGTTGTCATAGAAGGTACTGCCTACAAATAAACTCAAAATTTGAATGCTGTAAAGAAGGCCGCTCCACATAGGAGCGGTTTTTGTTTTATGGTTATTAACTACTAAACCCTACCACTGAGGCAACTTGCTTTATAAAAGAAAAATTAGACCTATTGCAGATTTTTTTGTATATTTGCAAAAAAATTCAACTTATGAAAAGACATCAATTTATAACTGATAATGATGGTAATGCACTCTTCGCTATTGTCCCTATGGAAGAGTATAACCATTTGTTAGAAAATGCCCCAAGCTCTTATCAAGAAAATGATTTCTATTACGAGTTAACTGATGAAGAACTTAGGAGCTTAGAACAAGCCGAACAACAATCAAAACTCGGCTTACTCACTGATAGTGAAGAGGTTCATCAAGAAGCCTTACAACGATTAATGGGTAAAATATCATGAAGATAAAATGGACATTTGAAGCCAAAATGAGCTATTATGATACCCTCGATTATTGGTATGAGCATAATGGTTCTTATGAGTACTCTCTCAAAATAATGGAAGCCACAAAGGAAGTTGAAAGTAAAATATCAGAAAATCCTTATCTCTCTTCAAAATATAGTAAAAAGCTAAATCTATTCAAGATTTTCTTCCTAAAAGGAAAATTTGTCTTGTATTATAAGGTTCTTATCCAGGAAAATACAATAGAGATCTATAGCTTTAGGAGTACTAAGCAAAAACCTATTTTTATGTAATATAAACCGATTTTCCTGATCAGTTGAAGAATTACCCTTTCTGCTGGCAAAAAAACTTTCTTTCATTAAAAAAACCGCCCCTTTGTGGAGCGGTTTTTTGTTTTATGCTTCAGAAGTAGTTTCTTCTTGTGCTTGAGGGGCGGCAGCTTGTTCTGCCTTTTTGCCTCCGCGGCTTCTACGAGTGGATTTCTTCTTCTTACCTGCTTTCACATCGTAAGTAGTATTGTAATCTACCAGCTCTATAAGTGCCATTTCAGCGTTGTCACCCAAACGGTTACCCAACTTGATAATACGAGTGTATCCTCCTGGGCGGTTGGCTACTTTTACTGAGATGTCTCTGAAAAGCTCTGTAACGGCATATTTGTTATGCAAGCGGCTGAATACTACACGACGGTTGTGAGTAGTGTCTTCTTTTGATTTGGTAATCAAAGGCTCTACAAACACTTTCAAGGCTTTGGCTTTAGCCAAGGTAGTGTTGATACGCTTGTGTTGTATCAGGGAGCAAGCCATATTCGCCAACATAGATTTTCTATGAGCGGCGGTTCTTCCTAAGTTATTTATTTTATCTCCGTGTCTCATTTTCGTTGAATTAATGTATTATAACAGAATTTATTACTCTTTATCTAATTTGTATCTTGAGAGATCCATTCCGAAGGTAAGTCCTTTACTTTCCACGAGTTCGTCGAGTTCGGTAAGTGATTTTTTACCAAAGTTACGGAATTTCATCAAGTCTGTTTTAGTAAAAGAAACCAAATCGCCTAAGGTATCTACTTCGGCTGCTTTGAGGCAGTTTAGTGCGCGTACAGAGAGATCCATATCTATGAGCTTGGTCTTAAGGAGCTGGCGCATGTGGAGTGATTCCTCGTCGTAGCTTTCAGGCTGAACGACCTCTTCAGGCTCTATGGTGATACGCTCATCGGAGAAGAGCATGAAGTGGTGAATCAATGTTTTGGCCGCTTCCATAAGGGCATCTTTAGGATGTATGGAGCCATCTGTTTTGATTTCAAAAATCAGCTTTTCGTAATCGGTTTTTTGCTCTACACGGTAGTTCTCGATGGTATACTTTACGTTTTTGATAGGGGTAAAGATGGCGTCGGTAGGAATGGTACCTATAGGCATATTAGGCTTAGCGTTTTCCTCGGCAGAGAGGTAACCCATACCCTTATCTATAGTGATATCCATTTTGATATTCACTGTAGGTTCCATATTACAGATTACTAAATCGGGATTGAGTACTTGAAAACCTGTTATAAATTTTTGAAAATCACCCGCAGTCAATTGTTTCTTACCGGTAACAGAGATAGAGACCTTTTCGTGATCGGTACCTTCTGTTTGCAGTTTGAAACGCACTTGCTTCAAGTTCAAAATAATCTCGGTAACGTCTTCTACTACTCCTGCGATGGTAGAGAATTCGTGTTCTACCGTGTCTATTTTAACCGAAGTGATTGCGAAGCCCTCTAGGGAGGAGTGCATCACTCGTCGTAATGCGTTACCAATGGTGAGTCCGTAACCAGGTTCTAAGGGGCGAAACTCGAATTTGCCCTCGAACTCTGAGGATTCAATCATGATAACCTTATCTGGTTTTTGAAAATTGAATAATGCCATAATCTGACTGCTGACTAGTATTATTTAGAGTACAACTCTACGATTAATTGTTCTTTAATGTTTTCAGGTATTTGGATACGCTGAGGGAGTGCTACGAAGGTACCTTCCAATTTTTCAGGGTTCCAAGTGATCCATTCGTACACGGAGCTATTACTTGCGAGGGCGTTTTCGATCACAGTAAGAGATTGTGATTTGTGTCGTACCCCTACTACATCACCTGGTTTTAGGGAATAAGAAGGAATATTTACCACTTCGCCATTGACAGTAATATGACGGTGAGAAACGAGTTGTCGTGCGGCACGACGAGAAGGTGCGATACCCATACGATATACGACATTGTCCAAGCGAGCTTCACAGAGTTGGAGTAATACCTCACCTGTTACCCCTTTGCTACGACGTGCTTTTTCGTACATATTTTGGAATTGACGTTCCAAGATACCATAGGTATATTTTGCTTTTTGTTTTTCTTGTAGCTGGATTGCATACTCAGAGCGTTTTGCTCTTTTACGGTTGATTCCATGCTGTCCTGGTGGATAGTTCTTTTTAGCAAAAGACTTATCTTCACCGAAAATCGCTTCACCAAACTTACGAGCGATTTTGCTTTTTGGGCCTGTATATCTTGCCATTTTATACTATTTTGATTAAAAGGAGAGAGGATTATGAATTAAGGCTTATCCTTCGATAATCTGTGCCTCTCTCTGGGGGTTAAGTGTTATACTTTACGACGTTTTGGAGGGCGACAACCATTGTGTGGAAGTGGAGTTACATCGATGATTTCAGTAACTTCAATTCCTGCATTGTGAATGCTACGGATGGCAGACTCGCGTCCTACTCCAGGGCCTTTTACGAATACGCGCACTTTCTTAAGACCTGCGTCAAAAGCTGTTTTAGCAGCGTCCTCAGCGGCTACTTGAGCGGCATAAGGCGTATTCTTTTTAGAACCTCTGAACTTCATCTTTCCTGCAGAAGACCAAGAAATCACGTCTCCTTTTTTGTTGGTCAAGGAAATGATGATGTTATTGAAAGTAGCTGAGATATGAGCCTCTCCAGATGATTCTATAACTACTTTACGTTTTTTGGTAACTTTTGTATTTGTTTTTGCCATATCGCTACTTATTATTTAGTTGCTTTCTTCTTGTTAGCAACAGTTTTTCGTTTTCCTTTTCTTGTACGAGAGTTGTTCTTCGTTTTTTGACCACGCAAAGGTAACCCTGAACGGTGACGGATACCGCGGTAGCAACCAATATCCATAAGTCGCTTAATGTTAAGCTGTACTTCGGAGCGTAGTTCTCCTTCTATTTTGTAAGAAGAAACTGCCTCACGGATACGAGTGATTTGCTCATCGTTCCAATCGCTTACTTTGATGTCTTCATCTACTTGAGCTTTTTTCAAAATTTCTTTAGCTCTACTTCTACCAATTCCAAAAATGTAGGTAAGTCCTATGACGCCTCTTTTGTGTTTTGGTAAGTCAATACCTGCTATTCGTGCCATAATTTATCCTTGTCTTTGTTTGAATCTCGGATTCTTTTTATTAATTACGTACAATACCCCTTTACGACGCACAATCTTGCACTCGGGGCTTCTTTTCTTAATAGATGCTCTTACTTTCATCTGTTGTCTGTTTTAAAAACGAATTTTATTATTAATATCGGTAAGTGATGCGTGCTTTGGTAAGGTCATAGGGTGTCATTTCGAGCTTTACTCTATCGCCTGGGAGTAGCTTTATGTAGTGCATACGCATTTTCCCTGAGATATGAGCGGTAACCACATGACCGTTATCCAATTCCACGCGGAACATTGCATTAGAGAGGGACTCTATGATTGTTCCATCTTGTTCTATCGCTGCTTGCTTTGCCATTATCTTCTCTTTTTACCTGTTTTCATTAGGCCATCGTAGTGGCGATTGAGTAGGTATGAATTGACCTGTTGCATAGTGTCAATGGCTACCCCTACCAAGATGAGCAAGGACGTACCTCCGTAGAACAAAGCCCATTGTTGGTCAATCTCCAACAAAGGTATCTTATTGACTATGGCAGGAAGTACGGCAATAGCCACTAGAAATAGAGAGCCTGGGAAGGTAATGAGCGACATGATTTTGTCCAAGTACTCACTGGTCTCTTGTCCTGGTTTTACCCCTGGTATGAATCCGCCGTTGCGCTTAAGGTCATCGGCCATCTTGTTACTTGGTACTGTAATGGCAGTATAGAAGTAAGTGAAGATGATGATGAGCAATCCAAAGAGCACATTGTACCAAAACTCAAAAGGCGAACGGAACGCATTCTGGATGCTTAGTGCCCATTCGGACTTAGAGAGTCCCGCCAAGGCAGCAGGAACGAACATGATAGCTTGGGCAAAGATGATAGGCATAACCCCAGCTGAGTTGAGTTTTAGGGGAATATACTGTCTTGCTCCGAAGATGTTCTTTTCCACCTGTCCGCCTGTGGTACGTCGGGCATACTGTACAGGGATTTGTCTTACCGCTAAAGTGAGGAAGATACACCCTAAGATCACCAAAAGCCACAAGAGGATTTCCACAATTACCAACATAGGGCTGTGTACCCTGTTCATCTCACCAAAGAAAGCATGAGGCATACGAGCGATAATCCCCACCATGATGAGCAAGGAAATACCATTACCTACACCCTTATCGGTGATTTTCTCACCTAGCCACATCGCAAAAACAGTCCCTGTTACCAAGATGATTACCGAAGGAATGATAAAGCCTAAGCCTTTTCCTTGGATAAACGCCTCATCAGGCACCCCTAAGGCGCTGATAGAGTAAAGGTAAGCAGGAGCTTGTACGATACAGATGGCTATGGTAAGCCAACGGGTAATTTGGTTGATACGCCTACGGCCGCTTTCGCCCTCCTGTTGTAGTTTTTGCAGATAAGGAATCGCAATTCCCATAAGCTGCACTACGATAGAGGCGGAGATATAGGGCATAATCCCTAAGGCGAATACAGAGGCCTTAGCAAAGGCACCACCTGTAAAGGCATTAAGGATGTCCAACAAGCCTCCTTCCGAAGTTCTCTGAGTGAGTTTGCTCAGTTGTTCAGCATCAATCCCTGGGAGGATTATGTGGGCACCAAAGCGGTACACCAACAAAATCCCCAAGGTGAGAATGATGCGATTGCGCAACTCCTCTATCTTCCAAACATTCGTTAAGGTCTCTATAAACTTCTTCATAAAATATTAATTCTTAGAGCGTTATAGCCTCTCCTCCTAATTTTTCAACAGCTTCTTTAGCGCTTGCTGTGAATTTATGAACAGAGATTTTAAGTTTTGTTTTCAACTCACCTCCTCCAAGGATTTTCACCAAGTCGGTTTTTTTGGCCAAGCGGTTTTCCACGAGGATATCCAAATTAACAGTGTCGGTAACCACGCCCTTATCTACAAGTTCTTGTAGTTTTCCGAGGTTAATACCTGTATATTCCTTACGGTTGAAGTTTTTGAAACCAAATTTTGGTACGCGACGTTGAAGAGGCATTTGTCCTCCTTCGAAACCGATTTTAGTAGAGAAACCAGAGCGAGATTTAGCTCCTTTGTGTCCACGAGTGGAGGTTCCACCTTTACCAGAACCTTGTCCTCTACCTACGCGCTTCCCATCTTTGTGTACTGAACCTTGTGCAGGTTTCAAATTACTTAAATTCATAATTAAATACTCCTTGTTTATTGAGCTTCTTGTACAGAAACTAAGTGTTCTACTTTATTAATCATTCCCAAGATGCTTGGGGTAGCCTCGTGTATAGCTACTTTCCCAATAGAACCCAAGCCTAAAGAGACTAGGGTAAGTTTTTGGGTTTTCGCACGTTTTATGCTACTACGTGTCTGTGTTACGATAATTTTCTTTGCCATGAGTGATTGATATTAACCTTTAAACATTTTTTCCAAGGAAATGCCACGTTGCTCGGCAATAGTTTTAGCGCTTCTGAGCTTTAGTAGGGCGTCAAAAGTTGCTTTTACCACGTTGTGCGGGTTGGAAGAACCTTGAGATTTAGAAAGTACGTTATGTACCCCTACGGCTTCCAATACGGCACGTACAGCACCCCCTGCGATCACTCCAGTACCTTCGGCAGCTGGTTGAAGATATACACGGGCACCACCGAATTTTCCTTTTTGTTCGTGAGGGAGGGTAGTTCCATTCAGAGGGATACGTACTAAGTTTTTCTTAGCATCTTCCACTGCTTTGGCGATAGCTTCGGAGACTTCTTTAGATTTTCCGAGTCCTTGTCCTACCACGCCATTTTCGTCGCCTACCACTACGATAGCCGAGAAGCCGAACGCGCGTCCTCCTTTGGTAACCTTGGTTACACGTTGTACGCCTACCAAGCGGTCTTTTAGCTCTAAGCCGCTTGGTTTTACATATTCTACATTTTTATAGTTCTGATACATAGTTTCTTAGAATTTAAGTCCGCCTTCTCTTGCACCTTCGGCTAAAGATTTTACACGTCCATGATACAAATAACCACCTCTGTCAAAAGAAACAGTTTCAATACCTGCGGCTAAGGCTTTTTTAGCGATAGCTTCTCCTACTTGTTTAGCTCTTTCGGTTTTGGTACCTGAAACCTTTAGATCTTTATCGCGAGAAGAGGCAGCCACTAGGGTAACACCTTTGGTATCATCTATAATCTGTGCATAGATCTCGCTATTGCTTCTGAAGACCACCAAGCGGGGTCTTTGAGCAGTTCCAGAAACGGTCTTTTTGATTCTGTACTTGATACGTTGTCTTCTTTCTATTTTTGATAATGCCATTATGTTACGTTTTAAGCTGATTTACCTGCTTTTCTTCTGAGTTCTTCTCCTACGAATTTCACACCTTTTCCTTTGTAAGGTTCAGGCTTACGGAAAGAACGAATCTTAGCTGCTACTTGTCCGAGTAATTGTCTATCGTGAGAGGTAAGTTTGATGATAGGGTTCTTACCTTTCTCATTGATAGTCTCTAATTTAATTTCTTGAGGGAGTTCCATAAGGATGTTGTGAGAGAAACCGAGCGCTAGATCAAGTTTTTGACCTTGGTTAGTGGCACGATAACCAACCCCTACAAGTTCCAACTCTTTGGTAAAGCCTTCGGATACACCTACTACCATGTTGTGTAGTAGGGCGCGATAAAGCCCGTGGAAGGCATTACCTTGCTTTGTATTACTTAGGCTCTCCACTATGAGTTTTCCATCTTCTTGCTTTACAGCAACGTCTTTAACCACTTGGGTTAATTCGCCGAGTTTTCCTTTTACAGTAATGATATTATCTTTGATAGTAATCGTTACTCCTTGAGGAATACTGATGGGTGCTTTACCTATTCTTGACATTCTTTTAAGTCGTTAATTATTAGTAAACATTACAAATTACTTCTCCCCCTATATTAAGAGCGCGGGCTTGCTTACCAGTCATTACTCCTTTGGAGGTAGAAACGATAGTGATACCGAGTCCGTTGAGGATACGAGGGAGCTTAGCAGCACCTACATACTTACGAAGACCTGGGGTACTTACGCGTACGATTTTACGTATAACAGGTTCTTTGGTTTCTTTATCGTATTTGAGGGCTATTTTGATGGTTCCTTGCACATCATTATCTTCAAACTTGTAGCTAAGAATATAGCCTTGGTCAAAAAGGATTTTGGTAATCTCTTTTTTAAGGTTTGAAGCTGGAATTTCTACTACTCTGTGCCCTGCGTTGCTTGCATTACGAATGCGTGTTAAGTAGTCAGCGATTGGGTCTGTGTACATAAATTTCTTTTTTTAAATTACCAACTTGCTTTTTTTACCCCTGGGATAAGTCCTTTGTTAGCCATTTCACGGAAAAGGACACGTGAGATACCAAATGTACGCATGTATCCTTTAGGACGTCCTGTGAGTTTGCAACGGTTGTGCAAGCGTACAGGAGAGGCATTTTTAGGCAGCTTCTGTAGGGCTTCGTAATCTCCAGCCTCTTTGAGCGCTTTTCTTTTTTCAGCATACTTAGCTACCAGCTTCGCTCTTTTCACTTCACGAGCTTTCATTGATTCTTTAGCCATATCAGTTCTTTTTAAATGGTAATCCTAATTCGGTTAATAATGATTTTGCTTCCTTATCGGTTGCAGCAGAGGTAACGAAAGTAATATCAAAACCTGCGATTTTGTTGATTTTGTCAATATCAATCTCAGGGAAGATAATCTGTTCGGTAACCCCTAGGTTATAGTTGCCACGTCCGTCAAATCCTGTTGCTTTGATTCCTTGGAAATCTCTCACACGAGGTAGTGCAATAGTGATGAGCCTATCGAGGAACTCATACATACGCTCACCGCGAAGGGTTACTTTAGCCCCGATGGACATACCACGGCGGAGCTTAAAGGAAGCCACGTCCTTTTTGGAGGTAGTAGCTACGGCTTTCTGACCTGTGATTTTGGTAAGCTCATCTACGGCGTATTCTATTTGCTTTTTGTCAGCAACGGCAGAACCTACTCCACGGCTTACAACGATTTTTTCAAGTTTAGGAACTTGCATTACATTCTTGTAACCAAATTCTTCTTTAAGAGCTGCAATTATGCGCTCCTTATATTCCTGTTTGAGTCGAGGTATATATGTCATAATTACACTACTTGTTTTGATTTTTTAGAAATTCTTACTTTTTTGCCATCTTTCACCTGATACTCTACACGGGTAGGCTCTCCGCTCTTAGGGTCTAAGAGGGAAAGGTTGGAGATGTGTATAGGAGCTTCTTTTTTGATGATGCCCCCTTGAGGGTTTTGGGCGCTGGGTTTGGTATGTTTTGATACTAAGTTCACACCTTCCACGATAGCTCTGTTTTTCTCACGATCCACTTTGAGTACTTTTCCCTTTTCCCCTTTGTGGTCGCCTGCGATTACTTGTACGGTATCGCCTGTTTTTATTTTTAGCTTTATCATCATTGCATGGATTAAAGCACCTCAGGTGCTAATGACACAATTTTCATAAACTGCTTGTCACGGAGTTCACGTGCTACAGGACCGAAGACACGGGTACCTCTCATTTCACCAGCAGCGTTAAGCAGTACGCAAGCATTTTCATCAAAACGAATGTAAGAACCATCTTGGCGTCTTACTTCTTTTTTGGTTCTCACGACTACAGCGGTAGAAACCTGTCCTTTTTTCACACTTCCGGTAGGAGTTGCTTCCTTGATAGTCACAACGATTTTATCTCCTACAGAGGCATAACGGCGTTTGGTTCCTCCAAGCACACGGATGGTCAATACTTCTTTGGCTCCTGTGTTATCGGCTACTTTTAATCTTGATTCTTGTTGTACCATAATTACTTCGCTCTTTCTATGATTTCTACTAATCGCCAGCACTTAGTCTTGCTCAGTGGGCGGGTTTCCATAATGCGCACGGTATCTCCGATATTGCAGTCATTTTTTTCATCGTGTGCTACAAACTTTTTAGTTTGCAATACGAATTTTCCGTACATAGGGTGTTTTACACGTTTTACGACTGATACCACAATGGATTTTTCCATTTTGTTGCTGGTAACAACCCCTATTCTTTCTTTTCTTAAATTTCTCTTTTCCATATTAAAGCCACAATGATTATTGTAATTCTCTACGGGTTAACTCACTTGCTACACGTGCAATATCGCGACGGAGGCTGCGAATAGTAAGTGGATTTTCTATTGGAGAAATGGCATGCGCCATTTTTAATTCCGAATGGGTTTTCTTAAGTTCGGTGAGCTTTTGCTCAAGCTCAGCGACTGATAAATCTTTAACTTCTGACTGTTTCATTGTTAATAAAATTACTCTTGATAATCTCTCGCTACAACGAACTTAGTAGTTACGGGTAACTTCTGAGCGGCAAGGCGAAGGGCTTCTTTGGCAACTTCCAAAGGTACGCCACCTACTTCAAATAGGATACGTCCTGGCTTTACCACAGCCACCCAGTACTCAACAGCTCCTTTACCCTTACCCATACGTACTTCCAAAGGCTTTTTGGTAATAGGCTTATCTGGGAATATTTTGATCCAAAGCTGTCCTTCACGTTTCATATAACGGGTAGCGGCCACACGGGCTGACTCAATCTGGCGAGCAGTGATAAAAGCGGATTCTAGGGACTTGATGCCGAATGTACCATTAGAAAGCTGATGCCCTCTTTGGGATACCCCCTTCATGCGTCCTTTCTGATCCTTACGATATTTTGTTCTTTTTGGTTGTAACATTGCTTACTGATTTTAAAATATTATTTTTTTCGGCGAGCACGTTTTGCATCGGAGTTTCCTTCTTTGGAAGCGGAAGAACCACCACTGAGGTTTTTCTTGGTCATTCCTACCAGCGGAGAAAGCTCTCTTTTACCATATACTTCACCTTTCATAATCCATACCTTGATACCCATACGTCCGTAAGTGGTGTGAGCCTCGTCGGTAGCATAGTCAATATCGGCACGGAAGGTAGAGAGAGGAATACGTCCTTCCTTGTAGCTCTCGTTGCGGGCCATTTCGGCACCGTTGAGACGGCCAGATATTTGGATTTTGATACCTTCTGCATTCATACGCATAGTAGCGGCGATAGCCATTTTGATAGCACGGCGGTAAGAGATACGATTCTCGATTTGGCGTGCGATGCTGGCAGCTACAAGTGGCGCATCAAGTTCTGGTCTTTTAATCTCAAAGATATTAATTTGAATATCTTTGCCTGTAATTTTTTTAAGTTCTTCTTTGAGCTTGTCTACCTCTTGGCCACCCTTTCCGATAATGCTACCAGGTCGGGAGGTAGTGATAGTAACGGTTACAAGTTTCAAAGTTCTTTCAATAATTACACGAGAAACACTAGCTTTAGACAAACGAGTATGCACATATTTTCTGATTTTGTCATCCTCAGCCAATTTGTCTCCGTAGTCATTTCCTCCGTACCAGTTGGATTCCCATCCTCTGATAATTCCAAGGCGATTCCCTATTGGATTTGTTTTTTGTCCCATACTTTTTATCTTAGCTTTCAGTGTTATTTTTAGCTCCTAATACGATGGTTACGTGGTTGGAACGTTTGCGAATTCTGTGTGCTCTTCCTTGAGGGGCTGGGCGAAGTCTTTTGAGCATCGCACCGCCATCTACGCGGATTTCTTTAACGAATACTTGGGCTGCTTCTACATCAGCACCTTCGTTCTTTGATTTCCAGTTTTCAATAGCTGAAAGTAATAACTTGTGCAAAGATGAAGCTGCATCCTTTTGGTTGAACTTCAAGATAGCCAAGGCTTTCTCTACTGCTACACCGCGTACAAGGTCAGCCACAAGGCGCATTTTACGGGGTGATGTAGGACAGTTATTCAATTTTGCAAAAGCCACATTTCGTTTCGCTTCTTTAATCTCTATTGCTTTTTCTCTTTTACGAACTCCCATAGCTTTTATTTTTTACCTTTATTTTTTGCACCTGCGTGTCCTCTGAAGGAACGAGTTGGGGCAAATTCTCCTAATTTGTGTCCTACCATGTTTTCGGTTACATATACAGGAACGAATTGTTTTCCGTTGTGTACTGCGATGGTTTCTCCTACGAAGTCAGGAGTAATCATAGATGCTCTTGACCATGTTTTGATCACGGTTTTCTTTCCTGTTTCCTTATTTTGGAGAACCTTTTTCTCCAAGGCGTAATGAACATAAGGACCTTTTTTTAATGAACGAGCCATATCTTACTTATTTCTTTCTACGTTCTACAATATACTTATTACTTGCCTTGGTTTTAGAACGAGTTCTGTAACCTTTGGCAGGGATACCTTTACGTGAGCGTGGATGACCTCCTGAAGCGCGTCCTTCACCACCACCCATGGGGTGATCTACTGGGTTCATTACCACGGCTCGAGTACGAGGACGACGTCCGAGCCAGCGTGAGCGACCTGCTTTCCCTGAAAGGACGAGCTGGTGATCGGAGTTAGATACTGCTCCAATAGTAGCAAGACATGTGAGCAGGATCATACGTGTCTCTCCTGAAGGCATTTTCACAGTGGCGTACTTACCTTCTTTGGCCATAAGCTGAGCAAAAGTACCTGCTGAGCGAGCGATATTGGCTCCTTGTCCAGGACGAAGCTCGATGCTATTGATTACGGTTCCAAGCGGAATTTGAGAAAGTGGCATCGCATTTCCGATTTCAGGAGCGGCTGTCTCTCCTGATACGATTACCTGACCTACTTTCAAGCCTGCTGGTGCGATGATGTATCGCTTTTCTCCATCGGTATATTCTACCAAGGCGATAAAGGCTGTTCTGTTTGGGTCGTACTCAATAGAAACTACAGTGGCTTCTACACCGAACTTGTTTCTTTTGAAATCGATAATACGATACTTTTTCTTATGACCACCACCTATGTAGCGCATGGTCATCTTCCCTTGATTGTTTCTACCCCCGGTCTTTTTTAACGGAACGAGCAAGCTCTTTTCCGGCTTATCAGTGGTGATCGCATCGTAATTATTCACCACTCTAAAACGCTGACCTGGAGTCGTGGGTTTTAATTTTCTTACTGACATACAGTCTTTTAAATTGTGTTATAAAAATCGATTGTTTCTCCTTCTTTTACACTCACTACCGCTTTCTTCACTGCGTTGGTCTGGCTGAGTTGTAGGCCATTCTTAGTGTAACGAACCGAACGCTTAGGGGCATAATTGAGTGTGTGTACCTTCTCTACAGTAACGCCATAGGCTGCCTCTACTGCTTTTTTGATCTGAATCTTATTCGCCTTCTTATCTACTGAAAAAGTATAGCGGTTTTTGTCCTCAGCATCCTTGGTAGCTTTCTCTGTAAGGATTGGTTTTATCAATATACTCATAATCTTACTTTGTTAAATTTGATTGAATAACCTCCACGGCACCCTCTAACAATACTACACTTGTTGCATTAGCAATATCGTAAGTGTTTAGCTCAGAAGCTGTTACAGTATTTACGGTAGGTATATTGCGAGAGGACAAATATACATTTTTATTTGTATCTGTCAATACAAAAAGTGATTTTTTATCTTGGATACCAAGGGCTGCCAAAATCTGTGTAAAGTCTTTAGTTTTAGGAGCCTGAAGATTGAAATCTTCTACAACGATAATGGCTCCTTGTTGTGCTTTTTGGCTCAAGATAGAGCGACGAGCAAGACGTTTTACTTTTTTGTTCAGCTTTTGAGTATAATCCTTAGGACGAGGACCGAAGATACGACCTCCACCTACGAATACTGGAGACTTCACGCTACCTGCACGAGCTGTACCTGTTCCTTTTTGTTTCTTAATCTTGCGGGTACTTCCTGCCACTTCGTTACGTTCTTTGGACTTGTGAGTACCTTGGCGTTTGTTAGCCAAGTATTGTTTGATGTCCAAATAAATAGTGTGGTTATTAGGTGTAATCCCGAAAACAGCCTCGGAAAGGGTCACCTTTCTTCCTGTTTCTTTTCCTTGTATGTTTAATACTGCTACTTCCATTATTTGTGAATCGTTACGTAAGCATTTTTGTGTCCTGGAACACATCCTTTTAGGATAAGGAGGTTCTTTTCAGCGACTACTTTTAACACTTTCAAGTTTTGTACTGTTACTTTTTCAGCTCCCATACGTCCTGCCATACGCATTCCTTTGAATACACGTGATGGATAAGAAGACGCTCCTACAGAACCTGGTGCTCTAAGGCGGTTATGCTGACCGTGAGTGGATTGTCCTACCCCGCCAAATCCATGACGGCGAACTACACCTTGGAAACCTTTCCCTTTGGAAGTTCCTGTTACATCCACAAATTCACCTTCTACAAAATAATCAGCGGCTATCACGTCGCCTAATTTGTAAGTGCTCTCAAATCCTTGGAACTCGACAAGTTTCTTTTTAGGAGTTACACCCGCTTTGGCAAAATGTCCTGCCGCAGCCTTGGAAGTGTGCTTCTCTTTTTTGTCATCGAAACCAAGTTGAAGAGCTTCATACCCGTCAACCTCTTTGGTTCTGACTTGGGTAACTACGCATGGCCCTGCTTCTATGATGGTACATGGGACATTCTTCCCATTTTCGTCAAAAATGCTGGTCATGCCTACTTTCTTTCCGATTAACCCAGACATATTAAAATATTTAATTTGATTTACTTTTTTTATCACAACAAAATCAAGGGGAACTCCTGTAGAACACTGCCCTACAGGGTACTCCTGACTTTATAATTTGATATTCAGGGTCAAGTATTCCAACCCTGAATATCAATAGTTTTACCGTTTTTCCCTCACGCTATTGTTTTGGGACAAGTCAAGCAAAACTTCCGCTTTGCTTTTATCATACTTTGATTTCTACTTCCACTCCACTTGGCAATTCGAGCTTCATTAGGGCATCAATAGTCTTTGGTGAAGAACTGTAGATGTCTAACAAACGCTTGTAAGAGCTTAGCTGAAACTGTTCTCTTGCTTTCTTGTTCACGTGTGGAGAACGAAGTACAGTAAAGAGCTTCTTGTGAGTAGGTAGTGGAATAGGTCCTACTACTCCTGCTCCTGTTGATTTTACTGTCTTTACGATTTTTTCAGCAGACTTATCTACCAAGTTATGGTCGTATGATTTTAATTTTATTCTGATTTTCTGACTCATTTCTTTTACAAATTAATTACCTCTTGCTTTTTTAATCACTTCTTCTGAGATGTTAGAAGGTGTTTCTGCATAGTGTGAGAACTCCATAGTAGAAGTTGCACGACCTGAAGAAAGGGTTCTAAGAGTTGTTACATAACCGAACATTTCAGAAAGTGGCACATTGGCTTTGATTACCTTAGCGCCATTTCTGTCGCCCATGTCATTTACCTGACCACGACGACGGTTAAGGTCTCCTACGATGTCCCCCATGTTCTCTTCTGGAGTGATTACCTCTAGCTTCATGATAGGCTCCATAAGTACGGCTTTGGCAGCACGAGCGGCTTCCTTGTAACCCAACTTAGCAGCCAATTCAAATGACAAGGAGTCGGAATCCACAGGGTGGAAAGAACCATCCTTAAGGGTAATCTTCATCGCATCCATTTCAAATCCAGCCAAAGGCCCGTTCTTCATTGCTTCTTTGAATCCTTTTTCTATAGAAGGGATATACTCTTTTGGAATGTTACCTCCCTTGATTTCGTTGATGAATTCCAAACCAGCTTTTCCTTCTTCGGCAGGTTCCATAGTAAAGACGATATCGGCGAACTTACCACGACCCCCTGTTTGTTTCTTGTACACTTCACGGTGGTCAGCCTTACCTGTAATGGCTTCCTTGTACTCTACTTGTGGTTCTCCTTGGTTTACTTCTACCTTGAACTCACGTTTGAGACGGTCTACGATGATATCCAAGTGAAGCTCACCCATACCAGAGATGATAGTCTGTCCAGAGGCTTGATCTGTTTTTACTTGGAAGGTAGGGTCTTCTTCGGCGAGTTTAGCCAAGGCCATACCGAGTTTATCTACGTCAGCCTTAGTCTTAGGCTCTACTGCGATACCAATCACTGGATCTGGGAACACCATACTTTCTAATACGATAGGATATTTTTCATCACAAAGGGTATCCCCTGTTTTGATATCCTTGAAACCTACCGCAGCTCCGATATCTCCTGCTTCAATGTATTCGATAGGGTTCTGCTTGTTAGCATGCATTTGGTAGATACGAGAGATACGTTCTTTGCTTTCGGAACGTGTGTTAAGCACGTAAGAACCTGCATCCAAGTGTCCAGAATATACGCGGAAGAATGCCAAGCGACCTACATAAGGGTCTGTTGCAATCTTAAAGGCCAACGCAGCGAAAGGTGCATCAACCGCTGGCTTACGAAGTGCTGGTTCCCCAGTATCAGGGTTAGTTCCTTCGATAGCTTCCTTATCCAATGGAGAAGGTAAGTAGCGGCATACTGCGTCGAGCATGAACTGTACTCCTTTGTTTTTGAAAGACGAACCGCAGGTCATTGGGATAATAGCCATGTCCATTACGGCAGCACGGAGCGCTTTGTGGATTTCTTCTTCGGAGATAGAGTTCTCATCTTCCATGAATTTTTCCAAAAGGCCTTCGTCGTAACCGGCTACTTCCTCGATGAGTTGTGCACGGTACTTAGCTACATCGGCTTTCATATCTTCAGGGATATCTACTACGTCAAAAGTAGCCCCTTGTGTTTCGTCATGCCATATGATAGCGCGGTTTTTGATAAGGTCAACCACTCCTTTGAAGTCAGCTTCTTCACCGATAGGCAATACGATAGGCACTGCATTGGATTTGAGCATGTCCTTCACTTGTTGGCATACTTTAAGGAAGTCAGAACCTTGTCTGTCCATCTTGTTTACAAAGCCCATACGAGGCACTTTGTAGTTATCGGCAAGGCGCCAGTTGGTTTCAGACTGAGGTTCTACCCCATCAACGGCAGAGAAGAGGAACACCAACCCGTCCAATACACGGAGAGAGCGGTTCACTTCCACGGTGAAATCCACGTGGCCTGGGGTATCTATAATGTTGAAATGGTATTCCTGTGCATCAGCAGTAGGTTTTCCATTTTCAGTTGGGAAGTTCCACTTACATGTAGTAGCAGCCGATTGGATAGTGATCCCACGTTCTGCCTCTTGCTCCATCCAGTCCATGGTAGAAGCTCCATCGTGTACTTCGCCTATTTTGTGCGTTTTACCTGTATAGAAAAGGATACGCTCAGTGGTAGTAGTCTTACCAGCATCAATGTGTGCTGCGATACCAATATTTCTTGTATATTTTAAATCTCTACTCATACTACCTCACGAATTAAAATCTAAAGTGGGAGAATGCCTTGTTGGCCTCTGCCATCTTATGTGTATCCATTTTTTTCTTAACAGCAGCCCCTTCTTCTTTAGCTGCGGAGAGGATTTCTCCTGCCAATTTTTGCGCCATAGATTTTTCATTTCTTTTGCGCGCATATCCGATAAGCCATTTCATAGCCATAGACACTTTACGGTCTGGACGGATTTGCATAGGGATTTGGAAAGTAGCACCTCCTACACGGCGAGAGCGTACTTCCACATGAGGCATCACATTGGAGAGGGCATCTTTCCACACTTCCAAGGCTGTTTTCTCATCATTATTCTTCTTTTGTTCTACGATATCGATTGCATCATAGAAAATCTTAAAAGCCACTGACTTTTTACCATCCCACATCAGGTTATTCACAAAGCGCGTAACCAATTGGTCATTGTACTTTGCATCTGGTAAAAGAGGTCTTTTTTTAGCTTGTCTCTTTCTCATTTGGTTGTTTTAGACGGTTTTAAAAATTTACTTTTTCTTTCCTTTTGCTGGTGCAGCAGCAGCTTGTCCTGGTTTAGGGCGTTTGGCTCCATACTTAGAGCGTCTTTGGGTTCTTCCATTTACCCCAGCAGTATCCAGTGCACCACGTACGATGTGGTAACGTACCCCTGGTAAATCTTTTACTCTTCCGCCTCTTACCAATACTATCGAGTGCTCTTGGAGGTTGTGTCCTTCTCCTGGGATATACGCATTGACCTCATTACCATTAGTTAAGCGAACACGCGCTACCTTACGCATCGCAGAGTTCGGTTTCTTAGGGGTAGTGGTGTACACACGTGTACATACGCCACGACGTTGGGGACATGAATCCAAAGCAGCCGATTTACTCTTCTTGGCTATTTTAGCTCTTCCTTTTCGTACTAATTGTGAAATTGTTGGCATTTATAAAATATTTTTTTAAGCGAGGGCAAAGATACAAACTTTTTACTAACTGACAAAACGTAAGACATTTATTTTCAACAACCCTTACTTGCTAACGCAGTGATTCTTACGACTTTTCATCTTTACAAAATGTGTAATTATCAGATTATCAGTGTTTTATATTATCTATGCAAAATACTTCAAAAAGAAAAATTTTCTTGAAAAAAGTTATTAACAGGGTAATGAAAGTATTAGCCTATGAGGTTGCAACCTTTCTCCTTCCGAGGTTGCAACCTTTTGTACTGGAGGTTGCTACTTTTCTTTTCTGAGGTTGCTACTTTTTGTATTAGAGGTTGCAACCTTATTGCGTTAAAGTCAGAGAATTTGTGTTTTAACTATCATTTCGTATTACTATATACTTCTGAGTAGGTGCATTTTTGCTTTCTCCAGAAGTCATTTGTAGTGTGTTATTCAATAAAGGATCTATATAATGTTTCTTCATCCAATAACGATCAGAAAAACCTAATTCTTCTGCTATTTCTTGCAGTGTATGAGGTTCTTGACAAAAAGCTATAATACGTCCAATAGTCTCTTTTTTCTTATTACTCCTTACCTCTTCTACTCCTTGAGTTTTACTCCTTGAGTTTTCTGCTACTCCTTGAGTTTTCCGCTACTCCTTGCCTATACGCTGTATTAATAGAGTAGGTAGTCCAACGTCCTTTGTTAGTGGATAATAACATGTTTTTGCCTACCATGGCATAGAGTAATTTCCCTATAATCATCTCCATAAATCTCCAAAAGTTGTGCTCGTCAATTATCAAATTAAAACACTCTTATTGGCAATACTTTTCTTGGACTATTTTTCTCTCCTACATGTACTCTGCCATCGGAGGGAGTGAAAGAAACATAATAGGCCTCATAATACCCTTTTTGGGTAGAACTCCAGTATTCGGCGGCGGGAAGTTGCAATACCTCTCGGTTATGTGCAATATGGGATAGCTCCATCATACTAGGAATAAACCAGTCATCCTTGCCCGTAGCACGGAAATGATGCCTTACATAGTAGCTAGCAGAGGTATCAGAACAGTCGTTGGCTATCAGTGCGGTATTGTCGCGACCTGTACCAAAGGCAGTGCTGGTACTCTCTTGCGATAGCCCACAGCCCCAAGGATAAGCCTCCGCAGGCAGATCGGCCGTTGCTGGAATCAGGTAGCCATGTAGCTGGCCTGGTATAAAGCCTTCGTCTGAAGGGGTAAAGAGATAAGCCACAACACCACCCTGATACACATCGCCCACACTGAGCATAGGAGTGGTTAGCGACTGAGGATCTGAGTATGTGGTACCACGCTCATTGGTAGCAAAGGCAGCTACATAATAGGTCGTATTGCGTTCCAGCTGGGTCAGTTCCATAGGGAAACTGCCTAAGATATTTCCGCTGAGTGATACCTGACCCGTATTGTTTTCCAAAGTAGGGTTGGTATGGTGTTGGCTATAAACAAAACCATACTGGAGAATTTTACCGCCCCCATTGGAGGTGATATTCCCAGTGAGTTTCACCTTAGTAGAGAAGGTCTCACCTTGTACAAAGGAAGAGAGCGCAGGCAAAGAGACATTTTGGGTATGGAGCGTAAGAGGTTCGCTATAGGAGGTACCTCGTTCATTGGTAGCAAAAGCTCGTACATAATAGCGTGTATCCACCGAAAGTCCTCTTAGGGTAGCCGAGAAGTTACCTTCGCCACTGCCTACCTCCAGCAAATGGTCGTTCAAAGTGGGCTGAGACTGACTGCTGCTATAGACAAAGCCACGACGGGAGATACTACCGCCCCCATCCTGCCTTACCAAGGCCGTAAGGGCTATCTCACTCACCGAAGGAATCGCATAGATTATCTGTAAAGCGGAGGGTGTACCTATATCCTCGGTAATAAAGGTAGCTACCTCCTCACTATAGGCTATACCCAATTGGTTTTTGGCATACGCTCTTACATAGTACTGTGTAAGAGGGGTTAGCCCCTGTACAGTAGCAAAGAAATTGCCCACTCCGCCCTGAAGTCTTACCACTTGGGCTGTCTCTTGGGTGAGGTGTTCACTGGAGGTGTCATAGACAAAACCACGCTCGGTAACCACTCCTCCATCGGAGGCTGAGCCAACTGTCGCATAGAGAGAGACTGAATGCTGTTGCAAGTCCTTATAGGTTACAAAGTGCACCCCTTCAGGCACCTGAGTAGGCAGCGTATGCAGTAGCAACTGCTCACTATAGACAGTACCTGCGGCATTGGTTACAAAAGCACGCAAGAAATAACGCTTGGCTGGGGCAAGGTCGGTAAGTTCGTGGAAGAATTTCCTTTCAGAGGTGTTGGTACCTAATACCTTGGTAGCTCCATTCTCCAAGGAAGGCATATCCTGATGATCACTATAGACAAAACCTGTCTGGTAAGTGGCTGCCCCGCCTATATGGGCTACTTTGGCCTTGACAAGGGCGGAGGTATTGGTGACATTGGCAGGAGCCTCCATCTCTACCCCTAAGGCAGGCTGCTCCTTTGAGGTGTTGAACTTAAGCACCTCGCCCACTGCCCTCCCCTTTTGGGTCATCACATAGGCGCGAACATAATACGGCGTATTGGCTACAAAGGTCTGTACAGATAGGGAAAAGGTCTCATTCCTATAAGAAGGGGTTGTTTTGGACACTACCCCATCAGCGGGCGAGGGTTGTTGATTGACTGTAGAATAATAGAACCCATATTCGGTTACAGGGTAACCCCCTGTATCGGGTATTGCTCCCTTGAAGGTGATTTGGTAGTCCTGCACCTCTGGTTGTAGTGTGGTGACAGTCGCAGCTGTTCCCTTGAGGGTGGTAAATGATTGTATATCTGCCAAGGCCGTTCCCTGTCCGTTGGTGGCAAAGGCTTGGTAGTAGTAGGTAGTTTCGGGGATCAGGTGTTTGAGCTGTACTGTATAGCTTCCCGTTCCGAAAGAGGGATCGGTGGCTACTCGGCGCTCTCCCACATTGGCCAAGGCCTCCTTGGAAGTGGCATAGTAGAACCCTCTTTTGCTGACCATACTATTGTAGTCCTGTACAAGAGTGATACTCAGGGTGGCAGAACTCTTGGTTACCTCTGTTTCTTTTTGATCTTTGAAAGCAGGAGCAAATACCTGCTTGAAGTTATAGTTTTCCTTGCTGCAAGCCACACAGACAAGCAGACATAATAGATATTTTTTCATAATTGTTCAGTTGTTAGCCGTTAGTGGTTAGTGATTAGTGGCTGATCACTGACCACTGTTTAAGGTTTATCGTAATTCCAAAAGTATATTCGGGGGCGTATAGTCGCTCAGTAAAGGCAATATAGGACATACCTCCCACTACATTGATGAGTTTGTTCAAGCGAAAGGTAGCTCCCCAATAACCAGGGATATAGCTCTTTCGCTCCAAGGTCTGCTCGTGGGCATATTCATTGACAAAAGGATAGCGGTGCCAGCCTATACCTCCGCCTACATTAAGATAAGCCCAGTGGGTCAACCTCAAGGAAGCACCCCCTACAAACTCAGTTTTATTGGCTGGAAAGTCCTCACGAGCATATTGTTCCAACTTGGAAGCCCTTCTAAGGGAGGAGCGGAAGTTTAGAAAAGCGCCTATACGCTTATCACTTCCTCCCAGTTCGCCTCGAATACCAAAGGGCGCAATGGTACCGCCCTCATAGCCCACTGAGAAGAACCGCCCCCAGTAGGCTGCACGCTCCGCTCGCCGAGCAGCTCTGTCCTGAGCTGCGTCCTGCTGCTGGGCAAGGGTAGGTAAGACGCTGAGTAGCAATAAAGTAAAAATGTATAGTTTCATCACGTCACTAATTTTATAGATAGTATCGACAAAAGTATAAAAAACTTTTGAAAAAAATCACAATACTTCGAAAATTAACACCCTATACTAGCTCATCAATTCATTTGCTTATTTGCTTATTAATTCCTATCTTTGCAGTTGCTAAATTCTAAAACATAAAGATATGAGTTTCTTTAGACATCTTTTAAATCTGCACGACGGAGAGGAAAAAAAAGAGAAAGTAATAGAAGATATTATCAGTAATATTTCCTTTCGTGGAGCCAACTTATGGATTCTGGCTTGTGCCATTCTCATTGCCTCTATTGGACTGAATGTCAATTCTACGGCAGTAATTATCGGAGCTATGCTCATCTCTCCTCTTATGGGGCCTATCGTAGGGGCAGGGTTTGCTCTGGCAACCTATGACTTTGAACTGCTCAAGAATACAGGTCGTAGCCTGCTGATAGCCACTTTTGTCAGCCTATTGGTATCCTTTATTTACTTCTACATCAGCCCGTTCAAGGACGCCCAATCAGAACTGCTGGCACGTACCTCCCCCACTATCTATGATGTACTGATTGCCTTCTTCGGCGGTGTGGTAGGAGCCATCTCCCTTACCCGACAGGAAAAAGGGAACCCTATCCCAGGGGTAGCCATCGCCACTGCCCTTATGCCTCCCCTCTGTACCGCGGGCTTCGGCTTGGCAACAGGTAATTTAAGCTATTTCTTAGGCGCTTTCTACCTCTATAGCATCAACTGTTTCTTTATTGGAATCGCTACTTTCCTGATTATCAAATACCTGAAATATACACCTAAGAATACAGGCAATGAAAAACTCAACCAACGCCTGCGCTATGTGATTACTTCCTTGGTGATACTCATTACCACCCCCAGCCTTTACTTAGCTTATACCCTCTTTCAGGAAAAGCGTTTCCATGAAAATGTTGCCCACTATATCACCGCCGAGTTTGAAAACAATGGCTATACAATCATCTACAAACGTATCCGCTACAATGCCTCTCCTAAAACAATTGAATTGGCTTTCTTAGATAAGAAATTCAGCGACGAAGAGGAGAAAAACCTACAAAACAACCTCAGAAAATTCAATATCTCCAATACAGAGCTTATTATCCGCCAAAAAGAATCGGATATAAGTCAGGAAATACTCTCTGAAATCAACAAAAATAAGGCTTCCCTCTCCAACAAAGACATAAAAATCAAACAGCTTACTGAGGAGTTGGAAAAGTACAAAATAGAAGATATCGATTTTGCCAAGGAAGTGAAGATCCTATTTCCTAATATCAAGGATTTCTCTTTTGGTCGCCTAAATAGCTTTGCTTCTGATAGCCTTTCCACCACTACTCTAATGCTCTATACCCCTATCAGGGAACAAGTCAAGGGCAAGGAAGTGGATAAAGAGGTAGATATAGCACGACTCCAACAATGGCTTGCTCAAAAGTTTACCGACAGGCATATCAAGATTATCAAGGAGTAAGCCCCTCTATAGCCCTAAGGAGTACCTCCACTTGGCTATCCTCCATTGCCCACGAGGTGATGAGCCTAATGGCCGTATGCTCGGCATCTACCTTTTGCCATAGATAGAAATCAAAATCAGCAGAAAGTTGTGCTATCTGTCGCTGTGTAAGTATAGGAAACAACTGATTGGTACAAGTATCGGAGAGAAAGCCGATGCCTCTGGCTACAAAGGCCTCCTTGATACGCTTCATCTGAGTATTAGCCAACCGCCCCAATTCCTCATAGAGGTTGTTCTGAAAAAGAGTAAGGAATTGTAACCCCAGCAGCCTTCCTTTGGCAAGCAAGGCACCTTTCTGCTTGATATAAAAGCTAAAGTAATCAGCCAAGGCTGCTTGGTTGAACACAATCGCCTCCCCTAAGAGTGCACCACATTTGGTAGCTCCTATATAGAAAATATCAGTATAACGGGCGAGGTCTTCCCAGCCAATATCATTCCCTTCAGCACTAAGCCCTTGAGCGAGGCGCGCTCCGTCCATATAGAGCAACAGCCCCAACTCCTGACAGCACTGCCAAATGGCTTTTAACTCTGCCAAGCTATAGAGCGTTCCTATTTCGGTAGTCTGAGTGATATACACCAAGCGAGGTTGTACCTCATGAGGCACATTGGTATAGCGCGAAGCATAGTCCCTGATCTGCTCAGGGGTGAGTTTTCCATTGTCCGAAGGTGCCAAGTGGATCTTGTGCCCTACCGCCTCTATAGCGCCTGTCTCATGGTCAGCAATATGTGCGCTTTGGCAGGCGATGATACTCTCATGAGGGCGCAATACATGTCCCAAGACCAACAAGTTGGCTTGTGTTCCCCCACTGACAAAGAAGATTTCAGCCTGAGGATTTCCAATATGCTCCCTGATGAGTGCTTTGGCTTGCTCGCTATAGTCATCAAGCCCATAACCAGGCTGTTGTTGTCTATTAGTCTGTAAAAGTGCTTCCAAGATAGCAGGGTGAGCACCCTCTGAATAGTCATTTTTAAAAGAGATTTTCATATTTTTGGGTTATATTTTTTAATCACTGCCTCCAAATAAGGATATGCCCTCTCGGTTATACTGGTGATAAACCATCTGGGTGTTTTCATCATAATTGTCATATTACCACCTCTGGAGTACCAAAGACGTATTTTCTCTACCTGCTTCGGGTCTATTTCTCTGATAGTGAAAAAAGTAAGAAAATACAGCTTATCTTTGCATAGTATAAAAAAGGGAAAGTATTTTCTTGGCCAAGATAAGTTCTTCTGTACCTTGAGCAAATACTCAAAATCCTTATCACTCATTTCCTCCAAAAGCAGATGTTGCGCTTTAGCATTTCTCTTCACTACAGCGCTTAGCAAGTAATAGCCCCAAAAGAGAAATATAATAGGAGACAATGCCCAAGAAGCTACCTGTATAAGCATCCAACCTTTCAGAATATCTAAGGCAATAAGATAACCAAGAGGAATTATAAATATAAGGGCAAAGAAAATAGCAAGACCATTACAGATATAGCGCTTATACTTCTCTACTTTCTCCAAATACCGCTTACGCTCATCACTTATCGCATGATAAGGTATATAACGGGCTACACGCTGTTCAAAGGTATTCTTGCGGAAGGCTACAAAGTAGAGCAGCACTCCCATTAGCGTATAGTGGAAAGCACTTATCAAAAAGAAAATATCTATCCCCATAGTATTATCATCTTACAAGTGAGAGAATTGTTCTACTAAAAACCGCCTCTAAAAATATCCTTTGTATGTATTTTTAGTGTAGGGAATATCACAGAACACACCTGGTCATCTACAATAGGGTTTAGGGTTTTGTAATGACCGTCCTCCAATACATTCACAATTACATATTCCTCTACTGGGTGTATCACCCAATATTCTCTCACCCCTGCTTCTTCATAGAGCTGGAACTTACTCTTAAGTTCTTTCTTTGAATTGCCTGGTGATATAATTTCTATAAGCAGATCAGGAGCTCCTATACAACCTCTGTTGTCTATCTTATCGGGATCGCACACCACACAAAGGTCAGGCTGTACCACTGTATGTATGGCATCTCCTATCTCTCCTTTTACTGGCAAACGTACATCAAAAGGAGCAGGATATATCTGGCATTTCTTCCTCTTAAAAAACAATCCTAATTCTATGTTCAGGTTGCTCTGCACCATCTGATGGGTAGGCGAAGGTGCCGACATTTTAAAGAGTTTCCCCTTTAGGAGTTCTACGCGTTCTTCAAACTTCCATAGCAGATATTCTGCATAAGTATATATTCCATTGATAGGGTCTAACTGATTGATGTTGGTTACCATAAGAGTTTTAAGTTTTGAATTCTGAGTTTTATTTTGTACCTTTGCTACACCTTATTGTCTCTTGTGCAGAGGTAGCACATGCTTTTTAATCTTTATCCTATGAAGTTACTACTCTTTTTTGTATCCTTAGTGCCCTTATCCGTCAAGGCACAACTCTTCGAACCCTTCGACAAATGGGGCATACGTACCGCCTATACCCATACCAATGGCAGTCGCGATTTTGGCTTTGTAGGAGCTTCACTCAATAGCATTGCGGTAGATCGCAGCGGTTTAGCAGCTATAGGGGCTAAAGTATATGCAGGCACCCACATAGGAAAGCCCGACCACTGGCAGCTAATCCCCGAAATAGGTACTGACGCTTTCTTTATCTTGCCTGTAGGCGCTGGTGTCTCTGTAAATACGGAGGCCATAACGCCCCGTATAGGTATCTCACTGCTTGGAGTTATAGAACTCTATTGGGGGTATTCCTTCCCTTTCAAAGACGAAACCAGTTTCAAAGGACGTACCTTTTCAGTAATCGTGAATTTGTATGGCTTCTAACAGTAAAGGCATCTCACACATAGCTCTTTTGCATTCTTGAGTATCAAAGTTCCCTAAAGCTGTAGCATTGCTTACCGCTATTTTGAGATAAGGCTTTAGTTGCGTGTAAATGTCATTATTGCTTTTCTTAAAGAACTTTTCTGTTTTCTCATAGCCTTTCAGGTGCTGGCTGACTTCCTTCTCAGCATCAGCACAGGCTGCAAATACTTTAGTAGTCTTTCTAAAATGCAATAAAAACCAATATTCCAAACAAGGATTATTCACTATCACTACTACCTTTTGATTCTTTGAAAGATTCTTGTAATACTCTAAAAACTTTTGGAGTGATGAAGGGTTACTCTTCTTCTCTCGTTCTTCTTTTAGTAATACATCAAGATCTACAATCCAAAAAACTTTGTCATATTCCTCCTCTGACAGGGCTATAACCAATTCATATTGTTGGTCAATATTCTTTTTCTGTAGAATTTTAGGTGTTATGTCAAAAAGGATATTGGGTTCATTCTGCTTGAGCATCTGCAAATACCAATATTCTGTTTGGCCATCTACCACTACCGCAAAGGCTTGTTTGGTGATTTTGTTTCTTCCTCTTCTCATGGTTCTACATCAATAAAAGTATCAGACAAACGAGGTACCCCGCTGAATTTTCCTATCTTATAGGCATTCAGTATATTCTTTATAGTGGAAGTATCAAAATCAGCTAAGGAATAAAGGTCAGTAGCACAATCTTTGCTTTTGTCAGTAAACCATATCACATCATCTCTAAAAATATCCTTATCAGCCAAAAGCTCACGGTTGTGAGTGGTAGCAATCAGCTGCGACTGCTTAGCATTCTGTAAGAATGAAAGCAAGAAATGGGTATAAAGGTCAGGATGTAGAGAACTTTCCAACTCATCTATCGGAAACACTGTAGGGCTTTTGATAAGAAGTGCCAACAGCCCCGCAAATCCATAAAAACGCTTAGTTCCTTCAGATTCTTGCTCCATTGGTAGATTATAATGAGTATCATTAATCGTATGTTGAATAATAATACGTCCTTTAATCTCTACTTGTCCTTTAAAAAATATTAGTAAGTCTTCTGGGACAATTTCTTCTTTCTTTCTTATAACTATATCTGAGATATTAAAATCAGCTTTCTTTAATATCTCTAGAACTTCTCCCTTAGTTAATTTCTTTTCATCTATTTTATTGGTTATATAAGTGTCTAACTTCGTATCAGGCGCTATAATAGGCTTCAAATAACTTCCGAACCAATCTGTTACTTGTCTTAATTCTTCAAAACTAATATTTGTTTTCAAGAATCCTCCCAGTACGGTATTGTTCCACAAGGTATTGAGTTCCAATACTTGTTGAGCGCTTTTATCAAGTGTTATTGGATATCCAAAATTTATTTTAGTAAGTTGTCCTTCTGTATCAGTAGTGCGCTCATATACCAGTGTTTTTTCAGGATCATATACATACAAGACCTCCCTAATCACTGACTGACGTGTAAAGGCTACTTCATATTCGTAATAAACCTCCTCATGTACAAATGCTATAGAGAGTTCAGTAGGTTGCTCAGGTGTATTAGCATCAAAAAGATATGGTGAGAAATCCAGCATATCTGTCTTTTTCTCTTTAGGATTCACTACCAAATCTCTCAAAAAATCAAGGGCTTTAAGTACCGTTGTTTTCCCTGAGGCGTTGGCTCCATAGATAAGTGCCAACTTTAAGAGTCGCTTGCCTGCTGCACACACTACATAAGTATTTTCCAGATGCTCAGAGGCATCTGCTTCAAACGACAATGTCTGTTTACCCTTTATGGAACCAAAGTTCTGTATGCTAAAATTTACAATCATCGCAATAAAGTCATTAAAAAATCTCCGCTAGATTTATCTGTAAGTCTGGGAATTTCACAGGTGAGATGGTTTCATCTGCAAAGCGTGGCCGAAGCCCTATATAGGTATCTCCTTGTAAGACAAAGATATCTACTTCCTTATGGTCAGGGCGTACAACCCAGTACTCCCCTACTTTTGCCTCCTCATAGATACTTAATTTCTTACTAAGCTCCTTCTCTACATTGTTCGGTGAGACAATCTCTACAACCCAATCAGGTGCTCCATAACAGCGCTTACCATCGGCTAATTTCTTAGGGTCACATACCACACATAAGTCAGGCTGTAGTACTGTATTCTCCTTACCCTCAGGCGAAGGAAGCACCACATCAAAGGGAGCTGCAAAAAGCTCACAAGGCTTCCCATCAAGGTAAGAAAATATTTTTACAAAGAGCTTACCTGATATTCGTTGGTGATCAATAGAAGGAGCAGACATCTTAAAGAGTTTTCCCTTTAGGAGTTCTACGCGTTCTTCAAACTTCCATAGCAAATATTCTGCATAAGTATATATCCCATTGATAGGGTCTAACTGATTGATATCTGTTACCATAATGGTTTTAAGTTTCGAGTTGCCAAATATTTATCCCTCAAATGTTATACTTTAGATATTTTTGCCCGCTTTATTTGAGTTCATAATAAGTACCTACACTTACTCCAAGTTGTTTAAGTGGTTAGCCCTCAATTTCTAATCACTGACAACTAACCACTAACTCACTACGTTAATAATCCTATTGGGTACTACGATGACCTTTTTAGGGGCTTTGCCTTGTAGTTGCTCTATGGTCTGAGGATCAGCGAGGATGGCCTTTTCTATCTCGGCAACAGGCATATCGGTAGGGAAGGCACGCTTGAAGCGTACTTTGCCATTAAACGATACAGGGTATTCCTTGCTGTCTTCCTGCAAATATTGGTCATCATGAGTAGGATAAGGTGCATAAGTGATACTCTCGTTATGACCCAAGTGTTTCCAAAGTTCCTCTGCTATATGAGGGGCAAAAGGCGCTATCAGTATGGCCACAGGTTCCAAAATAGCCTTGTGGTGACACTTGAGGGCAGATAGTTCATTGACACAGATCATAAACTGACTCACAGAGGTATTGAACGAGAAGCTCTGTATATCCTCATTGACTTTCTTAATGGTCTTATGTAGCGCTTTGAGCATCTCAGCCGTTGGGGCCTCATCGGTTACTTGCCAGCCGCTGTCTGAGAAATACAAGCGCCATAGCTTACGCAAGAAATTGTACACGCCCGAAATACCTGCTGTGTTCCAAGGTTTGGCTTGCTCTAAGGGGCCTAAGAACATTTCGTAGAGACGCAAAGTGTCTGCTCCATATTGCTCACAAATATCATCGGGATTGACTACATTATATTTGGATTTGGACATCTTTTCTACTTCTCGCCCTGTGATATATTTGCCATCTTCCTCTAAGACAAACTCCGCATTGGCAAATTCTTTGCGCCACGCCTTGAATTTCTCAATATCCAACTCATCAGAAGTGTCTTTTAGCAAAGAAATATCCACATGAATAGGTTGGATAATAGTATTAATTATTTTTCCTGAGAGTTTTTTCATAAACTCTACCCATTGAGGATATTTAGGGAAAATCTTCTCTAATAAAACAATCGCCAACTTATCATCCTTGAATTTCTTTGAAACAAATATAGGAGGAAAGTTATTAAATGAAAGCTCTTTTACTTCAACTAAATTCACTTCATTACCTTGCTCATCTTTCACTTCCCATAACACTCGGTATGCAAAGGCACTCATTCCCAATATCATTCCCTGATTGATCAGTTTCTTAAACGGTTCTTCCGTAGGGACAAAACCTCGGTCTTTGAGGAATTTGTTCCAAAAACGTGAGTACAAGAGGTGTCCTGTAGCGTGTTCGCTACCTCCTACATAGAGATCTACATTCTGCCAATAGTCGGTTACGGCTTTGGTAGGGAAGAGGGCGCGGTCGCCTTTTTCCATCATATACTCCAACCAATACCACGAAGAGCCTGCCCAGCCTGGCATGGTGTTAAGCTCTAATGGGAATATGGTTTGGTTATCAATAAGTTCGTTGCTCACTATCTTATGATTGGCCGTATCCCATGCCCAAGTAGTAGCATTGCCCAATGGGGGATTACCCTCTTCGGTAGGGAGGTATTTCTCTACTTCAGGTAGAAGTATAGGAAGATATTGTTGCTCAATCATCTGTGGCAAACCATCTTTATAATACACTGGAAAAGGTTCGCCCCAATAGCGCTGACGGGAGAAGACCGCATCACGAAGGCGGTAATTCACTTTTGCTTTGCCTGCTCCCTTAGCTTCTAAAGCGGCCAAAACCTTATCAAAAGCCTCCTTGAAGCTGGTACAACCATCCAATAAATCAGAGTTTTGGTAAGTCATGCCCTCTTTTTCAGTAAAGGCGTTTTCTGAAATATCCTTGTCAAAGATGTTGATCATATCGGGCATACCCTTTGCTCCTTTGAAGTGTTTGGCAAAGGCATGATCACGTTCGTCCCCCGCAGGTACGGCCATCACAGCTCCTGTACCATAGCTGGCCAGTACATAGTCTCCTATCCAGATAGGCACCCTCTTTCCTGTGAGTGGGTGCACCGCATAAGCACCCGTAAAGGCACCCGATACGGTCTTGGTATCGGCCATACGATCACGCTCAGAACGCTTGGCGGTATTGGCTATATAAGCCTCCACTTCTGCGCGCTGCTCCTCAGTGGTGATTTCCAGCACTAAGGGATGCTCTGGGGCAAGTGTAAGGTAAGTAACACCAAAAAGTGTATCAGGACGTGTGGTGAAGACGGTAATTTTGTGATCGCCTTCGGCGACTACAAAGTCTATACTCGCTCCTACTGACTTCCCTATCCAGTTGCGTTGGCTTTCCTTGATACTCTCACTCCAGTCTATGGTGTCTAATCCCTGCAAAAGTCGGTCAGCATAGGCGGTGATACGCATGCTCCACTGGGTCATCTTCTTACGAATCACAGGGTGCCCTCCACGTTCGGAGACGCCATTGACTACCTCGTCATTGGCCAAGACAGTACCCAAAGCAGGACACCAATTCACTTCGGTTTCAGCTAAGTAAGTCAAGCGGTATTTGAGTAAGATACGTTGCTTCTCGGCCTCAGAAAAGGCTTTCCACTGCTCGGCGGTAAAGGTTGGGGTATCGTCATCGCAAGGAGCATCAACCCCTGCATTACCGCCTTTCTCAAAGAGGGCAACGAGGGTCTCTATAGGTTCTGCCTTGTCGGTAGCACGGTTATACCACGAATTGAAGAGTTGAATAAATATCCACTGAGTATGGCGATAGTAGGCCGGATCGGAGGTTTTCACCTCACGGCTCCAGTCAAACGAAAAACCTATCTTGTCCAACTGCTCCCGATAGCGAGCAATATTCTGTGCCGTGGTCAGGGCAGGGTGTTGCCCTGTCTGGATAGCGTACTGCTCAGCAGGTAGGCCAAAACTATCATAGCCTTGGGGGTGCAATACATTGAACCCTTGGTGGCGCTTATAGCGTGCCACAATGTCACTGGCTATATAGCCCAGCGGGTGCCCTACGTGTAAGCCCGCCCCAGAAGGGTAAGGAAACATATCAAGTACATAATACTTGGGTTTGCTAAAGTCATTTACTGACTTATAGCTCTGGTGCTCTGCCCAATAAGCCTGCCAATAGGCTTCTATTTCTTTGTGATTATAGGTCATAAGTGTTGGGTTTCAGGTATTAGATATTAGTTTTATGTGTGTAAAGATAAAAATAATTTATCTATTCTTAAAAAAATAATTTTTTAGGATCATTTCTATTATCAAAAAAGAAAACAATCTCTATTCTATCGGTACAGTCTAGCTTTCTTATGGACTTCTTCACTAGGTATCCCCTTTCCCTCACGGAGTTCTTTCCATCCCTGCTCTATCCCTTCTATGATCTCAGCAGAGAGTTCTTCTTCTTTCTTGACTTCCAGTCCTATGGCTTCCAATACACGTACAGCCATTTGGTATTGTTCAAAAGTAATATTCTTGTTAAATTGTATGGTTCTCATAGTAGTAATTTTCTGCAAAGATAGTGATAATTTGCTAATTAGCTAATATATTGACTTTACTTTATTTTCCATATTCATATTTTTTTAGGTATTACACTGGAATCTATTACTTCATCACTTTATCCAATAGGGTCTTATAATCCTTTACTACTCCATAGCAAATGCCTTTCTCTCCTTGGCTAAGGGCTTTAAAATGGCGTGCTGCACATTCTATTTTAGCTTCTTCTGCTCCACGAAGTTGTGAGCGTTGCCAATCATTCCCTTTGGTCTCATCGGTCTTCTCATACTCTATCTTCTGTATTACTGCCATAGCCTTTTCATCATTGATGATATGGCCTACCTTGCGAATAAACTCCTCTGGATTGAGCTTAAACTGATGGAAAGTATCGGGGCGTATCCCCTTGAGTATGGCTACTATGGTACGTCTTGTAAGCCCTGTGGCCTCTACTAACTTGCCTATGAGGTCATAGGTAACACTGCCTCCTATTCCCTCATTGACTTTGAGGTTTTCTACTTTAGTAAGCTTCATAGCGGCACCTTGCTGTAGGGCTTCTTTGCTCTCTATCTTATCCATGGTGCCTTGTTCCACTACCATTCGTATTTTGGTAACCGTCAGTCTCTCATCTATAGCCTTAATTGCCTTAGCTATGAGTTCGTCAGTCTCAAAATCTACCTTATAGAAAGTCTTGATACTGATCTGCTTCCACAATTTTTGAAATTCATCGCGCTTAAAACGTTCTTCCTGAAAAATAGCTTCTTTAGGTCTGCGGGCATCATCAATTTTGATACTATCGGGGCTTAGTATCTTATCCAAAGTATCAATAATCCCTTGCCTTATCGGCTCCAGTTCCTGCCCAAAATCAAGGGTGCTTTCCGCTTTGGCAGTATAGTAAGCAGGAGTTAGCTGGCCATCATCATTTACATAATTTCGCCTGATAAGCTGGTTGTAAATCTTTCGGGCATGGTCTTCACTTATAGTTACTTGGCTACCATTCTCATTGGTATAAGTATGCCCTACAAAGAGCCTTGGGGTTACCTTCATCGGGCGACTATGTAGGTCGTCTGCAATTTCCTTTTGCAGCTGTTGGGAGAACTGCTGGTAGCTCTCACTGGCAATCACGGTAAGAATATTGATATCGAACACGCCTTCCTTGCCCAATAGCTCGGCATCTTGGCGTACCCCATACTTATCCACACATAGGCGCATCCCACGGCCTACCTCTTGGCGCTTGCTCATCTGGCTATTTCCTTCTTTGAGAAAACAGATCTGGAACACATTGGGGTTGTCCCAGCCCTCACGCAGGGCAGAGTGCGAAAAGATAAAGCGGGTAGGCTCCTCAAAGCTCAGCAGTCGTTCCTTATCCTTCATAATCAGGTCGTAAGCACTCTGATCATCACTGCCGCCCTCGCCTTTTTTCTCTTTCGAATCAATGAAGTTTCCCTTCTTATCCCTTGAAAAATAGCCATTATGCACCTCTTGAGCACGGGACTTCTTGAGGTAATCCAAGTAGGCTGTATCATCAAAGAGTGTAGGCTGGAGTTCTTCTATCACATGAGTGTATTCCTCTTCGAACATTTGGGCATAACTCCCCTTGCTTGAGCTACTTCCTTCATAAATGCGATAATTGTCTACATGGTCTATAAAAAACAAACTCAACACTTTGATTCCTTTGGCAAAGAGCCGTCTTTCGCGCTCTATATGGCTCTTAATCGTCTCGCGTATTTGGGTACGACGCATCACCGCCTCGCTTACCTTACCTACTGCCTCGCCCTGGTGGAGTTCTATCCCATTGAGAAAGCGAACCGTCCCTTTGCGGCCGTCTATACTTTCTACCACAAAATGATTCTTATACTCCTGCAAGTGCCCACTTTGCTCATAGAGATTAAACCCCTCCCCTACCAAACGATTTACTTGCTTGGTGCCAGAGGTGGTACCCATATCAAAATGCAAGCGTGCTTGGGGATTACCTTTGCTTATGAGGATCTCTTCCAGATATACATAGCCATAGGTGGCTATACTGCCTTGCTGGTGAATCCCTTTTACTTCTATCTTCTTGACTAAGTGTTGGTTATAGGCATCGATAGCATCTAGGCGGTAGACCATATTGAGCACCTGGCGGTGGGTAGCCGAGTAGCGCAAGACAAACAGCGGATTGAACTGACTGATAGCCTTGACCGTAGCGGTTCCTGAGGCACGCTGAGGCTCATCAATAATCACAATAGGGTTTGTCTTGGCCAAAACATCAATAGGACGCCTACTACCAAAATCATCGCGTTTGGAAAAGATGATACGTGCTGCCTCATTTCTTTTGTTTGTTTCATTAAAAGAACTGTTGAAGGCTTGGGTGTTGATAATCATCACATGCAGCTTATCATCATCGGCAAAGGCTTGTATTTTGGAGAGCTGTTTGGAGTTATAGATAAAGTGCTGTATACGCTTGCCCTCATACTCGGCTGCAAAGTGGTCATTCATCACCTGAAAACTCTTCTGTACGCCTTCACGAATGGCAATACTCGGTACTATTATGATGAACTTACTCCAGCCATACTGCCTATTGAGTTCGTACATGGTTTTGATATAGGTATAGGTCTTGCCTGTCCCTGTTTCCATCTCTATAGTCAACTGTACCCCCTCACCTTCCAATGCATCAATAGGCTTTATATCCTGCACCATTTGTAGTGAGCGTATATTGGAGGCTATCTCGTGGGAGTTAAGAACCAAGGGATTATTGCCAAAGCCTATTTGCGTAAATGGAATATCACCAGAGCGTAAACCCATATCCATAATATACTCAGCCCTATTGTAGTAGGGCTGTCCTGCAAAGGCATCAATTACCTTTTGAGCGGCATCTGTCTGGAATTGTTGGTGTTTGAATTGTAACTTCATAGCTTATATGACTCTGATTTTGTCCATAGCTTCTTTTTCGTCCCAGCCGAGCTGTTGCTTGAAAATCTCAAAGAGATTGATTTTGTGTTTGTCCTCACTAAAACAGCTATCACGGAAGAGTACCCTAAGACTCACCTTGCTAGCCATAGCCTTTACCACTGCCTCGCTTATGTGTTCGGCAAAGCAGGCTACCAGGTCTCCCTCGTTTACATTGTATACACGGCAACCGTCAATCTCCTCTGTAGAGATAGGCAATGACAGAGGTATCCCCCAACTGAGCATTGCCCCAAAGAGCAGGTCAAGGTCGCTGCGGTCTTCCTTGATATTAGTGGCAAAGAGGTCTAACAGCCCTTGGTCATACTCACTAGGATGACGCTCTACCTCACTGAAGTTGCTACTGTCCAAGCGCAACACACGGAAACCTGTATCAAGCTGGGAAGTAGGGTTTTCCTCCTTTATTTTCTTTCCCGCCCGGCGTATGCGTTCTTTGGCTACCTCAGGTATAGAGGCATAGCCCGCCTTGTGTGCTTCACTATCCTTAGGGGTAGGCTCTCCAAGCTGTACACAGATGTACTTGCGCCTGCCGCCATCTTCTGCATTGAGCTGCATCACGGCATGAGCGGTAGTGGCAGAACCTGAGAAAAAGTCGAGGATAAGAGAGTTCTTATCCGAACCTGCTTCTACTAGCTGCTTGAGTAATTCCACAGGCTTTGGATAAGAAAAGAAAGAAATCCCCAAGGCCTCCAATTCTTTTTTTCCTTCCTCCGAAAGTACCTTGATAATAGTATATAGCTTAGAGGTAGCCTCTGAAACTTTCTCATATCGGCAAATAGTGTGCATGCCTTCTTTGTTAAGCTCTAAAAAGAGCGCACCTTCCTCAAGGAGTCTATCTATCTCTTCCTTTTTTTCTATTCCTTTGTATTGCTCTATCTGTTCGTAGAAACAACGCCTATCTCCGTTACTCTTATCATATTTGCCAAAGGTTTTTCTAAGTATATCATCATTTTTTATGAAGAGCTCACCGTCTATTTCCACTGTTTTTTGCTGGATAACTTTCTTTCTTACCAAGGAAATACAGCTTATGTTGTAAGCATATACCAGTATGTAGTCGTGTCCTTTGACTATATATTTTGCTTGTCCGCCTCCCTTAGCTCTTTGGTGTATGAGTTCTCCTACAAAATTCTCTTCCCCAAATACCTCATCACCTATTTTTCTTAGGTTGTGTACCTCGTTGTCGTCAATAGAGATAAAAATCACCCCATCTTCGCTCAGCAGGGAGCGAGCAACCAGCAGGCGTGGATAGATCATCGAGCACCAATCGGAGTGAAAGCGACCATTGCTGCGGTTATTAGGACGGTAGCGGTTGCCTTGCTCATCTATATCGCCTGTGGCAAGGTCTTCTTCGGCTCGGGAGCGAGCAAAATCATCTTTGTACACAAAGTCACTGCCGGTGTTATAAGGAGGGTCTATATAGATCATCTTAACCTTGCCCATATAAGCTTGTTGCAAGAGCTTGAGCACTTGTAGATTGTCGCCCTCTATATAGAGGTTTTCGGTGGTATCCCAGTCTATAGAGTCTTCAGGGACAGGACGGAGGGTTTGGTCAGTAGCCTCATTAGCCTCTAGGCGTGCAGCCTGCTTGCCTGCCCAAGTGAACTGGTAACGCTCATCGGTACTATCGGCAACGGCATCGCCTAAGAGTTGTTTGAGAGCGTCCCAATCTACCACTTGTTGCCATTGCCCTTGTTGGTTTTGGGTTTCAGTCATACAAGTGGGGAAGAGCTGGCGGAGCTGCTCAAGGTAGTATATCTTCCTCTCTGGGGTCTGGGTATCCAATTGGGTAGGTTTCATGATAGTTTTTCCTGAATAATTTAAACACAAATTTTCTGCAAAGATAATACTAATTGTGAGTTCGACGTAAGCAAAATTATATTTTTTCTCCCACAAAACCAGCTGCCGACTCTCGCTGGCTTTGTGGGAGCTTTCGTTATATAGAACTTACACCAATTAGACAACTTGTAAATGACTTTTTTTTCGTAAATTTGTACTGAGAAAACACAAAAAATCTTATGACTAAGAATCCTTCCTCCCAGCGGCTCTCTATCAAGGACTGGGCAGATAGTGATCGACCACGAGAGAAGATGATCGCCCAAGGTAAGGCCGCACTTACCAATGCAGAACTATTGGCCATTCTTATTGGTTCAGGTAATGCCACTGAAAGTGCGGTAGCACTAAGCCAACGTATTTTGGCCTCAGTGAGTAATAGTCTTACCACACTGGGCAAACAAAGTCTTCAGCAACTACTCACCTTCAAGGGTATAGGCCAGGCCAAGGCTATTACGATTCTAGCCGCTACCGAGCTGGGACGTAGGCGTAGCGCAGAAACTCCTGAGCCTCTACCTAAAATAGAGAGTGCCGAAGATGTTTTTGCCCTTATGCAACCCCTTTTAGGCGAACTGCCTCATGAGGAATTCTGGGTGCTGTATCTAAGCAGTGCTGCCCGTGTGATGCACAAGGCACGGCTCTCGGTAGGGGGTATCACCCATACCGTAGTGGATATTCGCTTGCTGCTTAAAATGGCCTTGGAGCAAGGGGCAGTTTCTATGATCTTGATACACAATCACCCTTCGGGTAGTCCTACTCCCAGCAAGGAGGACTTACAACTCACCCAGCGAGTAAGGGAGGCGGGACAACTATTGGATATACGCCTTCTAGACCATGTGATCATCACTGAAAAGCAGTATAAGAGCTTGGCCGATGAGGGCTTGTGCTAATCCATAAGCCTCAATACCATAGCGGCATTACTTCCGCCAAAGCCTGAAGCGGTCTTGAGTAAGTACTTCACCTGGGCATCTTGGGTTTGGGTGAGGATATGCAGTGGCTCAGAAACACCTGAGGTGTCAAAACCTTCACTTCTAAGGAGCTTTCCCTCTTGGGCAAGTGCCAAACTCACGACCGTCTCCAAGAGACCAGAAGCTCCTAAGGTATGCCCAAAATAGCCTTTGTAGCTACTCAGTGGCGTCTGCTGTAGTCCCGCACGAGTAAAGGCAATAGCCTCCATCTCATCGTTATAGAGGGTACCTGTACCATGGGCATTGACAAAGTCTATTTGGGAGGGGGTAAGCCCTGCTTCAGCTAAGGCTTGGGTGATGCTCAGGTACAATCCCTCCCCTGTACGAGAGGGGGCTGAGATATGGTTGGCATCGTTGATACTGCTACTGCCTAAGATCTCAGCTTGTGCCCAGAAATCATCTTGGGTAAGGAAAACAGCCGCTGTAGCCTCGCCAAGGGTGATGCCATCGCGTGCCTTGTCATAAGGCTTGCACGGACGAGAACTCATTGCCTGAAAAGACTGAAAGCCAGAGAGAACAAACTCGGAAATCTCATCGCCTGCCAAGACCAAGGCACTGTCATAGACATCATTGCGCAGTAGCCTATCGGCTACCGAAAGAGCCACTACGCCCGATACACAGGCATTGGACACTACAATAGGTTCGGTAGTAATTCCTAAAAACCTGGCTATCTTCTTAGCTATCAAGGTAAGGTAAGGCAAGCTCCCTCCCGATTGCAGTTGAGAGATATTCCCCTTGGTAGTGGAGAGTACCAGAGCGGTACGCTCCCCTATCTGCATCATAGGCAGCAGGGGCACCACAGCCAAAAGGAGGAGCTTCTCCAGCCATGTTAGCTCCATATTAGGACTTACAAAAGGAATACACGCCTCCACTTGTTCTGAGGAAATCTTAGCCAAATATACATCGGGTATATGACCAAAATGGGAGAAATATTGTATTCCCGTTTGTCCCTTCAAGAGGGCATCTATATGATCTTGTATGGTAACGCCTAAGGGAGTTACACAATTGTAGAAACGAATGTAAGACAACTTAAATAATGACTAATGATTAATGACTAATGACTAATGATTAATGACTACTGGCGTGATTTAATTTCAATAAATTCAATAGAGGTAAGCTCTATATTGCGCTCACGAAAAGCATTATAAATATTCTTAATCAGGTCGGACTTGATAATATACATATTCTGTGGCTCAAAGGTTACGGCATTGATCTCATAGGTAGCATTCAGTTCGTTGAGCGATATGTGGTATATGTAGGGGGTAATCTTGTCTGTTACGCCCTTAGTGGCCTGAGCGGCAGCAATGAGGGTAGCATCTACGTCCTCCAAGCGGGCATCATAGCGTACTTTCACTTGAGTGGTAACTACCAAACCAGTGGTACGACCTATGGAAGAAAAATTCATAGTGGAAGAGGAGAGTATCATGGAATTGGGTACAGTAACCTCTTCGTTATTAATCGTCTTTAGTCGAGTAACTAAGCTATCCCTATGAATGACCATGCCTATATACTCCCCTACCTTGATCCAATCATTCTCACGAAAAGCACGCATATAAGTGATAAAAATCCCTGCTATCCCATTGGAGATCGTAGAGGACGAACCCAAGGAAATCAATAGCCCCAAGAAAATGGATACTCCCTGAAAGGCGGACGAACCCGATCCAGGCAAGTAAGGGAAAGACACAATAAAGAGAAAGCAGAGAAATAGAATTCTCAAGATATTATAAGTAGGCTTGGCAAATTCCTTGTAGAAGCCCTTGATCTTGAGTGCACCTCGTTCTATTTCGTATAGGAAGAAGCGCATAAGGTTTAGTATCATGCGCCCAATCAAAAGAATAATACCTATGATAATCAAGTTAGGTAAATAATCCAATATAGCATTGCCTATCTGACTGAGTGGGTCTAAAACCAGTTTTAAAAGCTTTTCTGCCCACATTTGGGTAGAAGGAAAAAGCTTTAAGGCAAAAGGAATACTTACAAAAATGATAATAAAAAAGATAACTAATTTTAGCAAGAAAAGTGCTTTTCCAAGGATATACTTCATATTCTCCTTGTTAAGCATTTGGTAATTTTTGAGTTTTAATCCTTTTTTAAAGAAAGATTGCTTTAGTAGCTGCTGTTCAAGCTTTCTAAAAAGAAGATTCAGTAAGTAGAAGAGTGTAATAATGGCTATAACAAATAGAAATAATTCACCAATACGCATAAGACGCTTTTGCATACTGTGTTCTTCCCTATACTGGGTTACAGCTCTCAAAATATTTTTTTGTAAGGATTGAGCTAATTCCTCTTGAGAAAGATGTGCTAAGATAGCATCTTCCTCACTTACGGCTTGTATCCATTCTCCTTGGTAGGTCACCATAAGGAGATCATTTTGAGATTTTATCTTAAGTGAATCCTTTTTAAAAACAGGTAATTCTACTAATTTGCGTAACTTCTTAAGGGTATATTCAGTTCGTTCCAAGGGAGAAGAAAGCCCCAAACTTGCATAGACTGTATAGAGGGTGTCATTCTCAAAGACCAATGGAGATCCATTGGCCTTGGAATAGATACGCTTGATCTCTTCTTGTCGCTGTGCTTTGTAGATTGAATCTTTCTCCGTATCCACACGGCGTATATCCAAAAGCAATAAGGATTGTAACTCTTGGCTCAGTACATTGACCTTGAGCGAATCCTGACTACGCTGTATCTTTAGTTCCCTTATCTGGCGCTGTAATACTTGTAACAGACTGTCCTGAGATTGTCCAAAAGCTGTTACAGAGAATAACCCACTCAAGAGGAGAAATAGACGTAAGTTCATGGTTTATTGGTTTGAAAGGCAAAAATACGAAAATTAATGATTAATACCAATAATGATTAAGTTTTTCTTCCTATATGGGTATAAAAAAAATTGCCTCAATTACGAGGCAATTCCTTTTTTTAACCAATAAATTCCAATATTATGAAACAGTGCAAAGGTACGTCTTTATTTCCAATCTATATATTATTTAATATATATTTAACTTTTTTATTAGTTACAAGTAGTTGTAAAATTGACTTTAGCCTTTCCTTCTTTGTCTGTATCTACTTTTATATTTTTAGGCTTATTCTTTATAGTGGTAAGTTGTATACGCTCAGTTTTTACACAAGTAAGTTTGGGATTACCTGTAAGATTGATATTACTTACTAATTTTGTAGATTTGGATATATCCAATTTAATGAGTTTGTTATTGCTTAGGTTCAGTTCTGTTAAAAGAGGTGCACTAATAACGGCAACAGAAATTTTATTACCTGAAAAATCAGCTTGTTTTAGGTTGGTCATTTTAGCCAATACGTCAAGGTCAGTGATGCTCTTACCTACCACTTTAAGACTTTCTATCTGTGCCAGTTCTCTGTCCTGGAGAACTTTATCACCATTCTTGTCAAATCCATTATTAATAAGATATTCGCTTAGCTTCAACTCAGGAGCATTGTCATCACTGGAAGCATTATCCCTTATCTTAGCATAGTCTTTATTTTCAATTGTATTGGCTATCTTAGATTTATCACAACTAAGCAGGCATACAAGGCCAAGACCTATTAAAAAAATTCTTTTCATGTTTTCTCTATTTTCTTGTTAGTAAATTCACGGGGCAAAGTAAATCATTTTTTTTGATAATATAATAAGTTTTAACACTTATTATTTTGTTAAAATAAAAAAGCAAAGCGTAAATATATGGGTAGTGGATAACCCTCTCAATTATTCACTTTTCAATTTTAAAATCTGTTGATAACTCTACAACAAAAAAGCATTAAAAAGTAGGCTTCTTTGAAAAAGTTGATTATATGCGAAGGCAATTGAGAAAAACAACTTTATTTCTCACAACTTATTAACCGCCATCGAGGAGAAAATGAGGATTATTTTTTCTTGTTTTTATACCCAAATACTTTTAAGAACAAGAAAACGTTTTAGTGAATAAGTCTTCTTACGCTCTATATATCAGTACATTAGTATGCTTACAAATTGTTGATAAACTTCTTTAAGTGTCACATACAAGTATTTTCGCTCATTTTTCTACCTAAATTCACAGCATATTATCATCATCATTTTTTTTATATAAAAAAGAATATTTATTTTTTATATGTGAGTTGATGGTTGAAAATTTGTAACTTTGCACGCTGACTGGTCATAGACCTTCGTCTATTAGCTGTTTTTTACTTTTCTATACCGAAGATAGCTACTTATTCTTGGATTAAGTAAAACAGAGACTAATGTGAGTGCAAAGATACAAAAAAATTGAGAAAGTAGCTAATAATCAATAGAAAACTCGTAAATTAAAACGAAAATGAGTAAGAAGAAATTCAAACAGAAAAAGAAAAAAAACAAGGACTTTAGTAGAGATATTTTGGTTATTCTGCAGAAGAATAGTGGCAAGAGTTTCTCTTGGAAACAAATAGCTGAAAAGCTTAAGGCTACTTCTACTGAAATGCGTAATGATATTATTGCTTCCTTGGCCAAATTGGTCAAGCAATCACATATCAATGAGACCAGCCAAGGCCACTTCCAAGCGCAAGGTGCTACTTATTATCACCAAGGAGTAGTGGATATGGCTTCCAATGGTAATGCTTATGTGGTGTGTGAGGACTTAGACCAAGATGTATTTGTTCCTAACAACTTGCTGAACAAGGCTTTACATGGCGATCTAGTGGAAGTGTATGTCTTTCCACGTCGCCGTGAGAAGCTCGAAGGGGAGATTACCCAAGTGATAGAGCGCAAGCGTACGACCTTTGTTGGAGTGGTACAGATGCAGAAGAATTTTGCTTTTGTGGTACCTACCGATAGGCGTATGTATACAGACATCTTTGTTCCCAAAGAGGATTGTAATGGTGCCGAAGATGGGGATAAGGTATTGGTGCGTATTACCCAATGGACTTCTCGTGCGAACTCTCCCTATGGCGTAGTGGAGAAAATTCTTGGTAAGCCTGGGGAACATAATACTGAGATACATGCCATCTTGGCTGAATATGGCTTGCCCAGTGAGTTTCCTCAGGAAGTGGAGGCCTATGCACAGCAATTGGATACCACTATCAAGGAAGAAGAGATTGCTCGCCGCAGAGATATGCGCGGAGTGCTTACCTTTACCATTGACCCACGTGATGCCAAAGACTTTGATGATGCGTTGTCTTTTCGAGTGCTTGAGAATGGCAACTTTGAGGTTGGAGTACATATAGCCGATGTCTCTCACTATGTGCAACCTGGCACTATCTTGGACGATGAGGCTTACCAGCGGGCTACCTCAGTATATTTAGTGGATCGGGTAGTGCCTATGCTTCCAGAGGTGTTGTCCAACTTTGCTTGTTCGCTGCGTCCTGAAGAGGAAAAATATACTTTCTCGGCTATCTTTGAGCTTTCTCCTCAAGCAGAAGTGCGCAATGTATGGCTCGGCCGTACAGTAATTCGCTCCGATGCACGCTTTGCCTATGAGGAGGCACAGGCGGTGATTGAGGCTTTTGATACCCCCTATATGGAGGTACTAAGTGATTTTGTGATGCCTGAGGAAATCTCTATCCGGCCTGAGGGTAGCTATACGGTTTCCAAGAAGATAGTAGAGGCAATTCTTTCACTGAATGCTATGGCAGAAATTCTCCGTGAGAAGCGTATGAGAGCAGGGGCTATTTCTTTTGATAAGTTGGAGGTCAAGTTTTTCTTGGACGAAAACAATAATCCCTTGGGTGTCTATACTAAGGAGAGTAAAGAGGCCAACAAACTCATAGAGGAGTTTATGCTGCTGGCCAATCGCAAGGTAGCCGAGTATGCCTCCAAGCTACAGAAGACCTTTGTCTATCGTATCCACGATGTGCCTGATGAGGAAAAGCTCCTGCAGATGCAGGGCGTTATCTCTCGCTTTGGCTACAAGCTTAATCTCAAGGACAAGAAGAACATTTCTCATTCTATCAATCACCTACTGCAGGAGGTACATGGCAAGAAAGAACAGAACTTAGTGGATACCTTGGCTATTCGCTCTATGAGTAAGGCTGCTTATTCTACGCACAATATAGGCCATTATGGTTTGGCTTTTGCTGATTATACCCACTTTACCTCCCCTATTCGTCGTTATCCTGATGTGATGGTACACCGCCTTTTGCAGCTCTATTTGGACGCAGGTGCTTCGGCTAATGAGGCGGAATATGAAGAAAAGTGTAAGCATTCTTCTCAAATGGAGAACTTAGCTACTTCGGCTGAGCGTGATTCTATTAAGTACATGCAGATTAAGTATATGGAAGCGCACAAGGATCAGGAGTTCTTGGGAGTGATTTCAGGGGTTACCGAATTTGGTATCTATGTAGAGATTATAGAGAACAAGTGTGAAGGTATGATACGTGCGCGGGATATGAAGGACGATTATTATGTATTTGACGAAAAGGCTTATGCTCTTATAGGCGAAGTAAGCAAACAACGCTATACCTTGGGTGACGAGGTAATGATACGCGTCAAAAATACCGATTTAGTCAAGCGTTATCTAGACTTTGAATTAGTGAACTAACAAAAAACTCCGAACGAGAAAAGTTTGGAGTTTTTTATATAAACTATTTTTCTGCTATTTATTTTTGTTTGGTATATACTTTATAGTATTTTTCAGCGTCATAATTATGGTAGATGGTTAGTTGGGTATTGTTATTTTCAAGAGTAATTTTTTGTGGTATCATAAGAGGTTTTCCATTTGCTTCTGTTTCTAAGTAGAGTTTGTTTTCCTCTTTTTTGTATTCGTAAGTAGGATATACCTCTTTTTTACTTCTACATTCTAACTTATTATCGTAAGGGTTGAATTTTCCCTTTTGGTAACTTTCATTAATAGCTTCTTTTTCTTGGAAGACAAAAGTTTCATTGGCATCACAATCGCTATAGAGTTCTTTTATTTCACCGTTTTCTACTTTTTTAGTAATCTTCCAAGTACCTAAAAGTACTGATTTAGGTGTGTCACTCTTTTCTTCTTTGCAGTTACAGTCATTTTTACTGCAAGATAATACCAAAGCTCCTACAAGGAGTAAAACAATTTTTTTCATATTGCTAGTATTTTAAATTTGTGGCAAAGGTAATAAAAATATTTGTTTTCCTACTATTTTTTATTAATTTTGTTGCTTGTTATTAAGTACTTAGTTTGTTCCACGTGGAACAATTAAGTGAGAAGTTAATAGTGAATAATTAAAAACTGATTGATACTATTTACCCAAATGCTCAGTTTTAAGTATTCACTATCTTTGTTTTTCACTTTTCACTTTAAATTTTTCACTTATTATGCTTCCTCCTACAACTGATAACTTATTATTGGGCAGGCAATTGCGCTGTCCTGAAGGAGCACTCGCCAAGGAAGTGGGTGCTTATATCTTTGCCTCCAACCGAAATATGATAGAGCGTAGTATAGATTGCCTTCCCCTTTCTGGCGTAAAACAGCTATTAGAAATAGGCTTTGGCAATGGAGCACATCTCCCCTACCTCTTTGCCAAGGCACCCCACTTGCACTATACAGGGATAGAACGCTCTGAGGCTATGATAGCTGAGGCTACTGCACTTAATACTGCGCTTGTGGAGCAAGGAAAGGCTGTTTTTTTACACGCTCTTACCGAGGAACTACCTCCACTACCCTATGAGAGTTTTGAGGTCTGTTTTTGCGTCAATACGTACTATTTTATTACAGACTTGAGGGCTTATTTTGCTCAGGTCTATTCCCTACTTAGGCAGGGAGGTAGCTTTGTTTTGGGTGCTATAGGCAAAGAATTTGGTGAGCGTATGCCCTTTACCAAGGAAGTATTTACTTTCTATACCCCTGATTGCCTTAAGGAATTGTTGCTTTCGGTAGGTTTTACAGCTTTTGACTTACAGACTTTTACGGAAGAGATTCCCACTAAGCATGGTACTACCATAGAGCGACCTTTTGAGGTAATAACAGTAAGAAAATAAAGTTTTTGTTTTTCTTTTATAATTTCTATTTTTTCACTATATTTGCTTTTTCTTTTAGCAATGATAGAGACTATTTTTATAGCAATTTCCTTAGGGATTATTTTAGCTTTCACTATAGGCCCTGTATTTTTCATTTTGATAGAGACCAGCATTACTAAGGGGGCACGTTCGGCTTTAGCTTTTGATCTGGGTGCTATTTCAGGAGATGTATTTTTTATAGCTTTGGCCTATTGGGGTACCAGTAAGTTATCGGCTTATATAGAGAATAACCCCAATTTGTTCGTCTATGGAGGCTTGCTTATTATTTTATATGGCTTATTTTCTTATATTAAGGAACGTCGTGATTTCAAGCTACACCCTCCACAGACTCGGATTGTAGCTATTAAGGAAGGTAGTTATTTTACCTATTTTTACAAGGGTTTTTTTCTCAATGTGATTAATGTAGGAGTGTTTTTCTATTGGCTGGCTACCATTGCTACTTTCTCTGCTCGCCCTGGTATGACCCCTACTCGTGTACTATTCTTCTTAGCTACTATATTGCTTACCTATTTGCTTACTGATGTATTAAAAATTCTCATAGCTAAGCGTTTACGTCATCGCCTTACTCCTACCAATATACACAAGGTAAAGCAAGGTATTAATGTCTTTTTGGTGATTTTTGGGGTATTTCTTTTGATTAACGGCTTCTTTCCAAACCTGATTCAGTCGATTAAAAAATAGTATTAATCATAAAAAAAGTGTTCCACGTGGAACACTTTTTTAATAATCAATAATAAACTTAAACAACGAGTAAAGTAACCATTACTTTTTTTCATTGAGTGCTTTCACTATATCGGCAGTAATATCTTTGTCTGCTTTTCCATAGTGCACGCTACCTCCGTCATTGGCGCCCAAGATGAAGTCATAATCATGTTGTTTGCCATAGTCTTTGATGAAGCTTTTGACTTTCTTTAGGAGGGTATCCATTTTGGTACGGCTTTCTTCTTGTATAGCTTGTTCTTCTACCATGAGTTGTTGTTGTAGGAGTTGGCTTTCTTGAGCCAGTTCGCTATACTTTTGTTGTGCTACTGCGGGGGCTAAGCTCTTAGCTTGTGCTTCGAAGGCCTGTGCTTTCACTTGGAAGGCCTGTGAGATGCTATCACGCTTGAGCTGGTACTTATTGATTTTCCCTTTGAGCATTGCTTCCAAATCCTTTTTTTCTTGATATTCATCTAAGAGCTTGCTGTTATCTACATAGGCAATTTTTTGACTTTGTTGACAAGCAGCGAGGCTCAATACGAATGCTACACCTAAGATGACTTTATTCATAACTATATGGTTTTTACATTATTTCTCAAATTCAGGCACAAATGTACGAAAGTTAATGAAGATTCTATTTTTATTTAACAAAACAGTTAGGAAAAAAATGGATATTTAACTTTTGTACTCCTTACCCCTCGCTTTTTGATTTTTATTTTATTACGCTTAAAAATTTTGCTTTCATAAATGTATCAAATTTCTATTTTCTTTTTATTTTGATATAAGATTACACTGGATAGTAAAATCATGTAAAAAACACTATTTAAAATTGTTTTTCACTTTTTTGACCTATCTAAGATGTGATAATCTTGAGTTTGTCATAGTAAGAGTTACTTACAAGGCTATAAGATATCTACAGTTAGGTATATAGAAGAAAAACTATAGCTTGCTTATAGTCAATCATATTTAGAATGCAAATAAAATACGAATAAATAGGCAAGGGATTCATTCCTAATTCGTTTTCTTTCAAGGGCTAATTGCCATTAGTCCCTACACCTGCTGATGCTAATTTTTCGCAAACCATTTCTGTTTGACTATAAGTCGAACTTACATTACATTGAGAAATGGTATTTTTGAGATACGATTTATAGTATCTCTACAAGATGCTGGCTAAGATAGTTCAATTGTTCCACGTGGAACAACTTTTTTACCTTTTACCTTTTACTTTTAATAGGTATATGAGTGATGAGTATTCTCCTGTCCTTAAAGCTGAAAGATTAGAAAGCAGTCCATGGTAAAAGCCCTTTAGAAAATTCATTCTCCCTGACTTGTATTTTTCTGAGAGTAGGCTTACATAGAACGCATCGAAAGGCATAGGTTTTACCCCTATAAGTTCAAAACCTTTTTCTTCGAAGAGTAGCCGAATGCTCTCTTGAGAGAAGTGCCATAGGTGTCTGGGTACATCATAAGCAGCCCAATAGGGACCATAATGCTGGGCATCTCGGCTTAGATAATTAGGTACTGCAATGACTAATAAGCCCTCTTTTTCTAGGTGATTCTTTAGAAATAAAATCTGTTCTTTCAGCTGGGGAATGTGTTCTAAGACATGCCAAAGAGTGATGACATCGTATTTCTCGGTAAGTTGCTCTTGACTTTCGTATAGGAAAACTCCCTTCTCCCCTGCCCTATCACGAGCCTTGGCTTCAGGCTCTACTCCTGTAGCATACCAGCCTCGTTGCTTAGCGGTGCGAACAAAATCCCCTGTACCGGCTCCTATATCTAGGAGTTTGCCTTGAGGTACGTACTGTTCTACTAGGCGTATTTTCCTCTGTAGGGTATAGTGTTTTACCCATTGGTATAGTTTTTCAAAAAGGCCTTTGCTTCCATCGGTATGGGAGATATAGGCCTCGCTTTGGTAGTAGCTACCTAAGTTTTCGGGAATAGGTGTGGTGCGATAGAGTTTGTAATGGTCATCGTATTCCAGTGCAAACGTCTCTCCACTCACACTATGGTCTATTACTTTCATAGTTTTGAGTTCTTAGTTTTCTATATATTCAATTTTTCACTTTCTATTTCTTTTTGCTTATTTTTTCACTTTCAGAAACGTATCAAATTTCTATTTTCTTTTTATTTTGATATAAGTATTCGTCAGATAATAAAATTGTTTAAATTTACCCTGTTAAAATTGTTTTTTACTTTAAAGAGGCAATAAAAAGCATCTATACACAAGTCTGACTACTTAATTGTTCCACGTGAGACAGTTAAGTGAATAACGAATAGTGATTAGTGAATAACGAAAGTATATATTAGTTTCACTTTTCATTTTTCACTTCTCTCTACTTATTTTTTCTCTTTCAGAAACATATCAAATTTCTATTTTCTTTTTATTTTGATATAAGTATTCGTCAGATGATAAAATCGTTTAAATTTACCTTGTTAGAATTGTTTTTTACTTTTAAGAGGCAATAAATAGCATCTCTACAAAAGTGTTGACTACTTAATTGTTCCACGTGAAACAGTTAAGTGAAGGACGAATTGTGATTAGTGAATAACGAAAGTGTATTAGCTTTATTTTTCACTTTTCACTAAATAAACTTCTTTGAGGTAAAAGGGTTCAAAATAGGCTATATCTTCAAAGGCTTGTGCTTGGTATTTTTCCAAGGCTAAGCGACCCATCTGCTTAGCAGAAGGAAATTTGTTCTCCCAGAAATAAGCATTCTTATGCTTACAAATAGCTTGAAACTTAGTGATTCCATCTCCTAAAAAAATAGTTTTTCCCTTGTTAAGATAAGTATCAAATGTACTTTCTGTAAGAATTTCTGCCCGCTCCCCTAGTATAGGGGAAAAATCATGACTATATACGGCAGTAAAAACCTCCATCCTACGAGCATCTATCATAGGAATAATATATTCAATATCTGTAAATTCATAAGTTACCTGTTCGGCCAAGATACGCAAGGTAGGTAAGGCTATCAGGGGTATATCCCAGCCATAACATAAGCCCTTAGCAGTGGCTACCCCTATACGCAAACCCGTATAGGAACCAGGCCCTGCACTGATGGCTATAGCCTTGATAGCCTTAGGATGGAGGTTGCTTTCCTTGAGTACTTGCTCTATGAAAACATGTAGGTTTTCCGAATGAGAAAATTGTTCCGTATGCACCTCTCGAATGCTTACCAATTGTAGGCCTTCAAAGAGCGCTACCGAACAGTTCTTCCCAGAAGTTTCTATACATAACAGCATTATAGTTTTGAGTTTTAAGTTCTAAATTTTAAGTTGCTAAGTGAGTTCAACGTAAGCAAAATTATATCTTTTTTCTCCCACAAAGCCAGCCAGTGCTCACAGCTGGGTATATGAAACACGGATTTTCACGGTGAGAATAAAACAACTAAGCGTAACTCTTTAATTTTCACGAATAAATAAGACCTTTGGTCTTATAACAATCTGTGCAAATCGTAGCGACACAATTACACAGACATAGAAAATCTGTGAAATCCGTGAAAATCAGTGAGAGCTTTCGTTATATCGAACTCACGTTATTCACTTTTTACCAGCACCAATCCGCAAAAGTACAAAAAAAACAGCAAGTACAGATGACTTGCTGTAATTTTTTATCTTTAGAATTAATTGTTCCACGTGGAACAGTTAAGTGAAGAACCAATAGTGATTAGTGAAAAATGAAAGTACTCGCTGGCTTTACTTTTCGCTATTCACTATTCACTTTCCGAGTATGTTATCAAAGAAAAGTAACATGTGTTTGGTACAATATTTACCATATTTGCTGAAAGTTTCTTGGGTTTCTTCATCAGGTTTCCAGTCAAGGAAAGCATGGTTAGCACCTCCTACTTGTAGATATTCTACCCTTTGTCCTGCCTTGGTAAGGGCTTTGGCATAGCTCTCTACTTCTTCGTTTTTGATAAGCTGATCCTCTGTACCACGAAGTAGAAAATAAGGTACTGCCCTACCCTCTGGTATATAGTTGATAGGAGCTACTTCCTTTAGGAAAGGATAATCAGCAAAGCGCTGAGAAAGCATCTGCATACTGAATACTCCATAGCTAGGTGCTACCCCCTTGATGCTTTGGGCAAGTTTCTGCTTGATCTCCTCTATACTCTTCCCTTTAGGCATATAGGTAGGGGCAAACTGGAAAGTGTTCTCTATCTTGTTAAAGCCCTTATCCCCCAATCGCTCTACAAAATTAGCTACAGAGGCAGCAAGATGTCCCCCTGCACTATCTCCTGTAAGGAAGATGTTATTGCTATCACCCCCATACATAGCGGCATTTTCGGTAATATGTATCACCGCTCCATATACATCTTCTATGATTTGGTGCAGTGCCGTAGGCTTCTTATCTCCGTCAAGCTTGTCCATCCAGCGATAGTCTATATTGAAAACTACATAACGACCGCTATTGGCCAACTCACGAGCGAAACCACGCATGACCTCCTCGCTGTTGGAACTCCAGCCACCTCCATGAATGATGATAATACAAGGAAGTCTGTCCTTGCCCTTGGGAGCATAAATATCGTATTTCAGTGCCTTAACACCTGGTTTGGCATAGACAATATCTTGGATAACCCTGAGGTTCTCTTCCGTTTCTTTGGGAACAAAAGAATAACCTATGTTCATTTCCTTATCTACTTTTACCTTAAAGGATGATTGCATAGTCTCGTGGTATTGCACATAACCATCCTGTATGGTAGCATAATAGCCCCCATCGGGTATATAACCCTCATTAGCAGTAGCACTTATAGTCAGGGTAGTTCCTCGCTTTACGATGCCATCTTTGGGTAGCTTGGGACTCACGGTATACGAACCATTACGCGCCTCATCAAGGGTTATTTTGAATTTCCTCTGTGCTTGTAATCCCATACTAAAGAGGGATAATGCACCTAATAATAAAATTTTCTTCATTTGTTTTTGTAGTATTTATCTTTATGAATTTTGAGTTTTTTACTCAGCCCACAAAGGTACAAAAAAAACAGCAAATATTAAGAATATCTGCTGTTAAAAAATATTTTTTTACTAAAATGAACTCTTACAGACTAGTCACTAGTCGTTAGTCACTAGTCACTAGTCATTGGTCGTTAGTCACTATTTGAGTACATCATCAAAGAAGGCAAGCATCTGATGGGTATAGTATTTGCCGTATTTGTCAAATGTCTCTTGGGTTTTTTGGTCAGGTTTCCAGTCAAGGAAAGCATGAGTAGCACCCCCTACTTGTACATATTCTGCACGTTGTCCTGCTTTGACTAAGGCCTCTACATAGGCAGCCACTTCTTCATCTTTGATCAGTGGGTCGGTAGTACCACGTAGTAGGTATTGGGGAACAGCACGCTTGGAGGCATCAGGTACATAGCCTATAGGAGCTACTTCATTGCGGTAAGGATAATCCTTAAAGCGATATACAAGTTTGTCTCCTGCAAATACCCCATAGCTAGGAGCTGCAGCTTTGATTGCCTTGGCAAGGGCTTCTCTTACTTGAGCAACTGTCTTTCCTTTGGGCATGTAGGTAGGGAGAAACTCATATACCCCTTCTATTTTTCCAAAACCTCTGTCCCCTATACGCTCTACAAAGTTGGCCACTGAGGCAGAAAGATGTCCGCCTGCACTATCGCCTGTTACACAGATACGGGTAGGGTCTCCCCCATATTTGGTAGCATTTTCCATAATATGTACCACTGCTCCGTAGGCATCTTCTATGATTTGGTGCAATTCAGTTGGCGTCTTATCACCATCCAAGGTACCATACCAGCGGTAGTCTATATTGAAGACTACATAACGGCCACTATTGGCTAGTTCACGGGCAAAGCCACGCATCACCTCTTCGGTGTTAGAACTCCAACCGCCTCCGTGGATAATCACAATACAAGGGAGGTTTTTCTTTCCCTTGGGGGAATATACATCGTACTTGAGGGTTTTTACTCCTGGCTTAGCATAGACAACATCCTGCACTACATGGAGGTTTTCCTCAGCTGCTTTGGGAATAAAGCAAGCCCCTACACTTAAGTCCTTATCTACTTTCACAGTGAAAGTAGGTGTTACTGATTCGTAATACATGGCACCCCACTGTCCAGGGGTAGAAAAATAGCCAGTATCAAAGCTATAGCCATTCTCTGGAGTGGTTTGGATCGTAAGGACAGTCCCTGCCTTGACCATACCGTCCTTAGGGAGTTTAGGACTAACAGTGTACGAACCATGTCGCGCCTCATCACAAGTTACTTTGAACTTATTTTGGGCTATTATTTGAGTTGAAAATAAGGTGAGTGCACCTAAAAAAAGTATCTTTTTCATGTGTCAAATTTATTTTTGAAAGATTTCTGGATATTTGCGTATAAAATAAATAGGGGTACAGCTCCATGCATGGCAATAGCTGTTAACAGGGGCAAACTGGTAGGGAGAGATAAAGTCATTATCTGGGTCATATACTTCCCAGAAAGTATCGGCTCCCTTCTGCACCATACCGCCCCAATAATTCTTGACTGCTTCTTTGGCTTCCTTGCCCATACCTGTATCTACCATGGCTTGTATCACGTAGTGGTACAGATAGGGACTGCCTGGTTTTACAGCTTTAGCATCAGCGAAAACACGGCTGAGAATCTCTCTTCCTTGCTCCTTGCCTACTGTCTTGGCCAAAACCATCCATGTCTGTGAGGCATAGGAGACTTGTCTGTCCTTGCCACTGACAAATACACCCTTTTGCTTGTCATAGAGCTTCATGGCACCTTTCTTCATTTGCTTGATAAGGGCAGGTACATGAGCCACTTCCTTCTCCTTGCCTAAGGTCTTGGCAAGCTGATAAGTTTGTTCCAAAGCAAAGATATAGATACCTTGCTCGGAGGCTTGTCTATCTAGGCTCTCTTGCCAGTCTACCAATTGCCATAAGCCCTGTTTGTTGGCTTTTTCAGGATCAAAAAGTCCGTCCTTGTCCAAGAGGGAAGGAATCTTCTCTATCTGTCGCTTGGCTACAGGCCACAAGTCTAAAGCAGTTTGGGTGTCATGAGTCTCTTGTAGGTAGTCGTTTAGAGTAGCATTGTATATCAGTGCATATTCGTATAGCAAGATAGGTACCACTTGGGGGTGAGGCACTGGAGTCTCGAAAATAGTGTGGTTCAAGTAGCCATCGTCTTTGCAGAGTCCTGCTAAGATGTATAGGCAGCGCTTGGCCAAAGCTCGGTTCTGGAAGGTGTAGTTATCGGCAAGCATCTGTAAGTAGAGGTCGCCTATCCAAAGGCGATGATCACGCTTGGGGCCGTCCTCGAAGACGGTCTGCATACACTCCTTGAGTGTTTTTTGGGAGACCTTGTCTATATCCTGCAAGAGCTTATCGGAAGTGGCCAATGCAGCAGGGGCTCCCTTGGCAGAGGTCTGTGCGACAAACTTCATATTGCTGATGCGATATTGGGCATACTGGGAGTCACCCAATATGTCTATCTGGAGGTAACGACAGGAAAGGCGGCGCGGAATCTTGATTGTAGCAGGCAATTGCTCTATGGTTACTACCTCGTCCTGAAGCCATGCCCTAGAGATGGTTCCCTTATAAGGGTCAAAGGGAATACGCAGCTCGGCAGGTACTTCGGCAAAGGTAAATTTGAGCCGTATAGGTGCATCCGAATCGGACTGAAACTCTTCTACACGGAAGGTAAAGTAACCCGTGTAGTGGTCGCCTAAGTCCAATACAATACCACTCTTACCCTTGAAGGACTCACTGTAGAGACCTTCCGCCTTGCGAGGGTTTACGGCTTTGTAACCTTGGAACGACTGCTTATCGGCAACAATATCTACTTGTATTTCAGGCTTGATAGTTGTATAGAAAAGTTCAGGAGTGTTCTCTTGTGCCTTTTTCAACCACTCGGCTTTCTGAGCATCGCTGAAATAGTGTTGAGCTATAGCAGGAATAGTAGTTATAGAAAGCACAGAAACGGCTAAAATTTGTTTTAAAATCGTTTTCATATACATTTGTACGGTTACTTATTAAATAATTGTAATTTCGCATAGAAATCCTCTAAAAGCAATCGGGTATCCAATTGGTCATATACACGGATCTTTCTCCCTGAAGGATTCGCCTTATAGGTGCCTTCATTTGTAATCTGTGGGGCAGCTACTATGCGGTAAAGGCTAGAGGAGGGATCGGCTTCAAAGGAGGATTGCAGAGCAGTCAGTAACACCAGTGGGTTATCCCCTTGTATGTAGGTCTCCCCTATGTGCAGATCGAATCGTTGGGTAAGCTCCATTACTCCTTCTATCTTTTGGGCTAAGAACTGACCCAATTTGCCTTGGGACTTTACACGAGTGGTCAGTTCAGCATGGCTCATAAGCACTTGGCGATAAGCATTTCTCGGTACTTGCCAGATCATTACTTCCGATTGGTTGAAAACGACCTGTGCCGCTGGAACAGAGATACCCAAATTGTATTCGGGGGTAGAGTGATTTGGCGGTAGGTTGATACCTTCGTACTCAGAGCCTCCTATCCAAACCAAGGTGAATTTCTTGGCAATCTCAGGGCGCTTGAGCAGCGCAGAAGCTACATCGGTAAGCCCTGCCCCACTGACTACATATAGCGGGAGCTTGGTATCGGTGCGTAGTGCTTCCTTGATAATAAAGTCAGTAGCCTCTGACTCAGTGGGGGTATGGGTGTTGGTAAGTCCTACATTGGAGCCTGCCAAAACGGGGAATTTGCCTTTCATTCCCATGAGAGTTACTAGTTCTTGGGCATTGCGCTGGGCATTCTGTGCCGTTACGTTGGAGTTGTCAAAGGGGTCATTGGGTTTCAGGTGAGTACCTATCACTGCCCGCACCTCTGCTGAGGGGGATAGTAGCTGGTGTACCAACTGGAAATAACCATCAGGATCGCCTGAAAAATCATTCAGTACAATTACCCGCATACGTGGCTTGATTACCTTCTGTGCATCGCTGTAGTAGTTTTGAGCCACGGCACTACTACCCACTATCAAGAACACAGAAAGGGTAATGAGTTGTTTTATAATTGCTTTCATCTTTTAAGTTTTGAGTTTTAAGTTATTAGTGGTTAGTTTTCAGTGTCTAACCACTAATAACTATTGACTAATTTCGTTTGTACTTAGCAGTACGGGCATCCTTGATAACCCCTTTCCAGTTGAGTCCAAAACCAAAATCATATACATTGCCTTCGCTGTCCTTGTGGCACTCCATGTCAAAAGGTACATCCTCAAACTGTTGCTCTACTGTCTTCATATTGGCAGGCATCTGAGTGGGGAGCAAGGCAGAAGGCTCTACCTTTCCAGAGAGAATTTCCAAAAGGGCTTGTTCGGAAGTACCGAAGTTAAGCAAGATACCATCTACCTGTTTTTCAAACTCATGGAATACCATAGGACGAGAGGCGGTGATAGAAACTACCACTGGTTTGCCTTTCATCTTTTCTTTGGTTTCCAAGATGTTGTATAGGTCGGTGATGTTGGAAGCATTGGCCATCTTGCCTTTGTAAGAACGGTCGGTTACTTGTGGAGCAATCACTTTATCCCCTGCGGCTATACTATGTTCGCGGGCATACTCAGCAGTATAGGTGTTGTACTGTAGGGAGATAGGGATATAACCATTCTCTCCTGCCTTGAAGAGTTCGTCGTTGTAACCTGGGTGATTTTGGGTAGGGCTCTTAACAAAAACAATAGCAAGATCAGCCTTATTGGGATCATCGGTTACATTGAAGTACTTCTTCACATTCTCTATATTCACAGGGTAAGCTATGTTGCCTTCGGTATATACACCCCACCAGTTGCGTTGAGGTTCGTTATACACTTTAGGAATATAGACGGTTTTCTTCTTGTCAATAGGCAATACCTGTCCTTTGTTCTTGAGCATGATGATGGATTTGAGCTGAGCATCGTAACCTGCTTTCATGAACTCAGGATTTCCTACAATCTTAGCACTTTCCTCTGGGTTGAGGTATGGATTTTCAAACAGACCCAAGCGGAAGATGTTGCGCAATAGGCGTACAGCCGATTTCTCAAAACGTTCTCTCATATAGGCTTCACCATGTTCTTTCACCCCTATCTTATAGGCTTCTACCACAGGGGCTACCATGTTGTTACCACCAAATTGGTCTACTCCTGCCTCCAAAGCCTTGTAGTGAAGCTGTGGCAAGTCTAAGTCTTCTACCCCCCAAGGCTTACCAGCAAAGCCCCCTGGTGTGCTTGGTTCCTTGGCAATGATGAGCCAGTCGGTACATACCACCCCGTCAAAGCCGTATTTGTTGCGCAATAGGTCGGTTACTATGTATTTGCTAAAGCCATTACCTACATTCTCATGGTTTTTAGTGTCTTGGTTATAGGAAATAGTGTAGTAAGGCATCACCGCAGAGGCGGATTTGGTCTTGCCATGGAGCTTAAAGGCACCTTCTACGAAAGGTTTTTGGTGCATTTCAAAGTTTTTACCTGGGTATACAGCATATTTACCATAGGCAAAGTGGGCATCACGACCACCTTCGCCAGCGCCTCCTCCTGGGAAGTGCTTGCTCATGGCATTGACACTCTCGTAGCCCCAACCATCTTTGATTTCGGCCTTACCTGTGGAGGTTTGGAAACCATCTACATAGGCACGTGCCATATCGGTAGTCAGCTCAGGAGACTCACCAAAGGTGAAGACCATACGATTCCAGCGAGGTTCCGTACCCAAGTCTATCTGAGGAGAAAGGGCAGTGGTGATCCCCATAGCGCGGTATTCCTTGGCAGCTATTTCACCAAACTTCTGTACCACAGCAGGGTCAAAGGTAGCGGACATAGCCAATCCATCAGGCCAAAGAGAGATACTTCCTCCTGCTCCTGCATTGTATTCGGCCGTTACCAAGGTGGTATGGCGTGGGTCGGAAGAGATATTCACTGGAATACCCAGCGGTAGGCTCTCGGTGGTACGCTGTAGGTTGTTGCTCCATATAGCTGCATCCTTAGGAGAGGAAACAGTAGTAATGAGCACATGGCGTACATGGTCGCGGTCTAAGAAGACTTTTTGCTGGTCGGTGAGGTCGGAAGGTTTGGCACCACTCTCGGCAAAGGGCTTACCTCCATAGCTACTCTTGCGATAGCCATCAGGAGGGCCAGGCAAGGCTTGGTGGTTACTGTAGAGCATAAGCCCTGCAATTTCCTCTATGCTCATCTGTTTAGCCAAGTCTTTGGCACGCTCATCTACTGGTAGGCGCCAGTCTTCGTACTTGTCCAACTTGCCGTTTTTGTTTAGGTCTTTGAACTGCTTTCCCCCTACGGTGAGGATCTTCACCCCTGAGGTAGTACTATACCCTAAGGTAGCGCCCTTTTTCTGGGTAATGTACTTGATGTCAGCCTCTTGCGCTAGCGCACTTACCCCTACGGAGAGACTCAGAGCTAAAAGAATATTTTTTGCTTTCATAAAATGACTAAAATTTAAAATTCGGGAGGTGATTTAAAAAGTATGATGAAGTAAAA